>JAQCHG010000134.1 GCA_027619675.1 Cyanobacteriota bacterium | reverse complement strand
CAGGTCACCCTCACCCTCACCCCCGGTCGCCTGACGGGGTTGATTGGCCCCAATGGGGCGGGCAAAAGCACCCTGATTAAGGCATTGCTGGGGTTAGTGCCGCCGACGGCGGGGACGGTGCAGTGGGGCGATCGCCCCCTGGTGGATCAACGGCACCGCATTGCCTATGTGCCCCAGCGCAGCCAAATCGACTGGCGCTATCCCGCTACGGTGTGGGATGTGGTGATGATGGGGCGCACGAGTCAAACCGGATGGCTGCGGCGGTTTTCGACCGTTAGCCGTCGCATTGCCCTGGAGGCGCTGGAACGGGTGGATATGGCGACCCTGCGCGATCGCCCCCTTGGCGAGTTGTCCGGCGGGCAGCAGCAACGGGTGTTTTTGGCCCGATCCCTGGCTCAGCAGGCGGACTTCTTTTGCTTTGACGAACCCTTCACGGGGGTGGATCAAAAAACTGAAGCCATCCTCTTTACCGTGTTTCAAGACCTGGCGGCGGCGGGGAAGATGGTGCTGGTGGTGAACCACGATTTGGGGGAATCCATCACCCACTTTGACGAGTTGATTTTGCTGAACCGCTCCCTAATCGCGGCGGGGCCTCGATCCCAGGTGCTCAGGCCCGAGCATCTGCACCATGCCTACGGGGGGCAAGTCAGTTTTTATGCGGCCTAGGGGTGTGCGGCGGCAATGGATGTTTTTCAACTGTTTTTAGAGCCGTTGCAGTATGGCTTTATGCAGCGATCTCTGGTGGTGGCGGTGCTGGTGGGCATCATCTGCGCCGTGGTGGGCAGCTACCTGATCGTGCAGCGCCTCGCCCTGATGGGGGATGCCATCAGCCATTCCGTCTTGCCGGGGTTGGCGATCGCCTTTTGGTTGGGGGTCAATATCTTCGTTGGGGCCTTTATTGCCGGGGTGCTCAGCACCTTAATCATCGGCTGGATTCGCACGCGATCGCCCGTCAAAGAAGACGCCGCCATGGGCATTGTCTTCTCCGCTTTCTTTGCCCTGGGCATCACCCTGATCACGGTAATTCAAAAGAAGAACAAAATCGACCTCAACCACTTCCTCTTTGGCAACATCCTTGGCGTCACCGCCAGCGACGTGCGGGACACCCTGATCATGGCGGTGCTGGTGTTGCTGGTGGTGGCGCTGCTGTATAAGGAACTGCTGTTTTACACCTTTGACCCCCTAGGGGCGCAGGCGGTGGGGCTGCCGGTCAACCTGCTCAACTTTGGGCTGATGGCGCTGATTGCCTTGACGGTGGTGGCCAGCCTCAAGGCGGTGGGGGTGGTGCTGGTGCTGTCGTTGCTGATTACCCCTGGGGCCACCGCGTACCTGCTGGTGCCTCGCCTCCATCAGGTGATGGGGGTGGGGGCCGCCATTGGGGTGGTGTCTAGCCTGGGCGGTCTATATCTGAGCTACTGGTTTAACCTGCCCTCGGGGCCGGCGATCGTCCTCGTGGTTTCTGGTTTCTTTACCGTGGCGCTGCTGTTTAGCCCCCGCCACGGTGTTTTAACCCAACCCGCTGCCCCCCGCACCCCCTCGCCCCTGATGCAGGAGTTGCGGGGGCTGTGGCGAGGAGGGCGGTCCTAGGGGAGCGACGGGGTAACCAAGGTTCCAACCCCTCACCGCCCCTAACAGATCTGGTGGCGGGTGGCCTCGGCATCTACGGGTTTCATCAAAAACAGGTTGAGCAGATCGGCGGTGGTGCCCAGCCAGTGGGGCAGTTTCCGCAGCAGCTTCACCGCAGCCGGGGCTTGGCTGGCGGCGATCGCCTTCAGCTTCACGTTCCGCTCAGAGCACCGGTTCAACCGTTTGAAGAAATTGGGATGCGCCACATTCAACGTCACCGGGAAGGCCCGTGCGGCGGTGGCGTTGGTTTGGCGCACCACCTCTTCATCAAATTGGGTGGCGTCTAGCCCCAGCATTTCGTAAAAGCGGGACCGCTCGTGGACCGTCAGGGTGTGGGTGGCAAACACCGACAGCAAAAAGAACCGACTCCAAAACCGCGCCTGCCAGCCCTGCCACATGTGGGGCTGCGATCGCAGCAGGGCCTTAAAAACATCCCCGTGGCGGTTTTCGTCTTGGCACCAGCTTTCAAAATAATCAAAGAGGGGGTAGAAGCTGTTTTCTGGATGCTGCTGTAGGTGGCGATAGATCAGAATGTAGCGCCAATAGCCGATCTTCTCCGACAGGTAAACGGCATAGATGATCCACTCCACCGGGAAGAAGGTGTAGGTGCGGTGGCGGGTGAGTTTCGCCAAATCGAGGGAGATGTTGAAGTCCCCCATAGCTTTGTTGAGGAACCCTGCATGGCGGGCCTCATCCCGTGCCATCAGGTGAAAGATCTCCGCCAAGATTGGGCTGCGATCCTTGAGGCGGCGCGACAGTTCCTTGAACAGGAGAAAACCAGAAAACTCCGACACACAGGAGCGTTCTAAATACTCAATAAAGGCTTCCCGGTCTTCGCCCTGAATGTGATCCCAATTGCCCTTAAAGGCTTCGCTGCGGCTGAAATGGTAGCGGTTATAGTCCGCCTTCATTTCCGCCACCATGGTGGCTAAGTCCTCTTCCCCAGCGGAGAGGTCAAGGTTCGCGGCTTTCTCAAAATCAGTGGTGTAGAAGCGGGGGGTGAGCAGGTTTTCTGCGATCGCCGTTTTGACCTGGAGGTCCGGCTGGCCCGAGGGAGAAACGGTGCTGACCATAGCGGTTCTAAAAAGCTGTTCTGAACAGAAATCAAGCCAATGACTTACCTATGGAAACCATTGACTTGTCCACGGTATCAGGAACCTGAACCCCTACCGTGGGCGATCGCCGCAGCTTTTACAATCCGTCAAACACAGATGTATCAAGCACTTCAACGTTTCTAAGGTGCGCCAAGTAAAAAATCGGTATTCCCAGGCCGACGCTCACGCCTGGGGCGACAGCCCTTAGTAATCCACCGCCCCCAGGATCCGGAACAGGTCCTCTTCCCCTGGGGTGAGTCCGGTGCAGCCGCGAATCCCCAGGGCTTCATAGGGGCGATCTACCCGTAGATCGCCCTCCAATTGGCCAGTGGTTAAGTCCCAAAGGGTGAGTTGCCCCCCTTGGCTGGCGCTGAGCAAATAACGCCCTTCGGGACTGGCAAAGGTACGCCACAGGGGCTGGGCACAGGGCAGGGTAAGGCGCACCTGGGACTGTAGCAGGTCCAAAATTTCCAACTGCTGCGCCGTTTCGATCACGGCCAGGGGGCTGCCTTGGGGATCCCGCACTAGGGCATGGATCAGGTGGGGGATTTCCCAGCAACGCTGCTGGGTATGGGTGGTCAGGTCCCATTGGCAGACCGTCCCGCCCCGGTCAACGCTAAACAGGGTGTGGGCATCGGCAAAGCACAGGTCTGACAGGCGGTGGTGGTGGCCCCTCAGGTGCCATTGCTGCTGGCCTTGCAAATCCCAACCGCTCAGGGTGTGGTCGTAGCTGCCGCAGGCGATCACCTGACCATCGGGGCTAAAGGCTAGGGTGCGCAGGGCGCGATCGTGGCGGGTGAATCGCCATCGGCAGATTTGGGTGGGCAGGTGCCAAAGGGAGAGACCGCCCTGCTCATCCCCCAGGGCTAGCCAGGTTTCCGTGGTATTGAGGCCCCCTGAGGTGATGGGCGCGCTGGGCTGAATCACCGTCGGCAGCCACACCTGTTGATGGCAGTCCCAAAGGTGGAGGCTGTGCTCATCCCCAGCGACCCACACCTGGTTTTGGGAGCCTGTGATCAGGGTGCGCAGGGGTTTGGCCGCTGGCAGGGTGAGGCGGTTAGTCGTGCGCCACGGCCCCACGGCTCCCTGTTGCCAACACCGCAGGGTATGGTCTGGATGGCCGCTGAGGAGGTGGGGACGCGGGGGAACGGTTGGTTGAGGCAGCGGCCCCGATGGTGGGCAGGGGCTGGTGATCCCCAAGGCAGTGGCGAGGGGATAATGACCATCCCAGGTGCGCCAAGGCTCTAGGTTGGGAAGTTGCCAAATCTGTGCCCGCTGGTCTTGGCACACCATCAGGTATTCACCCTCAGGACTAAAGTTGAGGTCGGTGACGGGGGTGGTGAGGGGGATGGACCGGAGCCATTGCCGTTGCACCAGATCCCAGAGGTAAACGGTGCCGCTGATATCGCCGATCGCCCCATAGCGACCATCGGGGCTGAGGGCTGCCGCAATGGGCATCTCTAGGCTGCCGTCTTGGGGCCGAGGCAACACCTGTTGAGCGATTCCAGTGCTGGCGGTTAAGGGCCACAGCATGGCTTGGCCGGCATCCTGGCCAAAGGCCATGGGGATGGGATCGGCGTCCGGTCCTGGCCTGTAGCCAACGGTGCCCAGCCAAGCCCCCGATCGCCCTTGATAGCGCTGGCGCGGGGTGCCAGTGGTGGCGCACCATTCCGTCGCATTGCCGTCGCGATCGCCCGTCAGGACAAACCGACCGCAGGGGCTAATGGCGATCGCCACCACGGCGGCACCATGGGCGTCAATGTGCTGATAACAGTCCCCAGAGGCGCAGTGCCACAGGTAGAGGTTGCCCGCAGCATCCCCCCCCGCCAGCCAATCCCCCTGGGGACTAAGGGCCAGGGCCTGAATGGCGGCCCCTTGGGGACCCGTCAGGGGTTCAGGTCCGTAACCGTCGGCCAAAGGCCAAAGGTGGACGCGACCATCTTGGCGACCCTCCACCAGCAGCCTGCCATCCCCGCTGAGGGTCAAGGCCCTGAGGGCACTGGGGGGGGCCAACCGTCGCCCGGTTTGCAGACATCCGGTTTGGGCTTGCCACACCAGCAAACAGCCCTCTTGGTCACCGATCACCACCGTTTCCCCGCCGGGAGCCATGGCCCCAATGGGCGATCGCCCCAGGGGTTGGGCGCGGTGGGTGCCCGCTAGATCCGACCCAGCAAGGGATATGCCCTGGCAGCGATCGCTGTCCAAATCGGCCCCCCGCAGGGTCAACCGCTCTAGGCATAGCGGCTGGAGGGGAAGTTGCCAGTACTGGGCGAGGTTCAGGAGATTTCCGGCACTGTAGCCGCCGGGATACCGCTGTTCTAATTGGCGGCTAATGGCCAACCCCTGCTGCACCCAACCGAGGCGTTCCCCAGGGGCGAGGCGGGGTGCTAGGGCGATCGCCAGGGGCTCCAATACCCGCTGTCGCTGCCCAGGGGCCACCGCTTGGGGATCCAGCAGGGGGTGGTAATGCAATTGCCGCAGCCAAGCCGCTTCGGGATCCGGTGTTTTCAGGGTGGGGTCTTGGCTCAATTGGGTGACCCAGGTTCGACACAGGTGGTTTCGCAAGGGCGGCCCCCCCGCCAAGACTAAGTCTGAGGTGCCCTCGGACGGCACTTGGCAGAGCCCCCGTTGCCGTAGGGAAAAGGCCACATCTGCTGGGGAGTCCCCCTCAATCAAGGGGCCGATTTGCCCAAAGGGTAAAGGGGTATTTCGCAGGGCGATCGCCATCAGCACCGACCATTCTGGTGGACTGAGGGGGGCCAGCCAATCTTCCAGATAGTGGGTCAACGCTGATAACGCCATCACCCGCTGCAACTGCCAGGTTTGGAGGCTTTCCCCCAGGCCATAGACTTGGCTCACAAGCCGCTGGGTCAGAGCGGGAATCCCCCCATAATGCTGATGCCAGCGCCGCCAATCATAGGCACTCCCCTGGGGTCGGCAGGCTCCATAGGCAAGCTGATCTAGCAAATTGGCGGGTAATTCCGGCAGCCAATGGTTGCGACACCGCTCCCTGACGGTATGGGTCACCGTCGTCGGCAGTTCCCGGCCCACGCAAAGGATGCAACTGCGATGCCCCTGCTGGGCCAATAGGGTTAGCCATTGGCCA
>JAQCHG010000133.1 GCA_027619675.1 Cyanobacteriota bacterium | reverse complement strand
CGACAGCGTTGAGGCGACTCTGGAGGCCATCCAGAAATTCGTGCAGGCCATCCTTCACAATTTCGTCGATGGTGACATATTCCAACTCTGAGCGCAGGCGGCCTAGGGCGCGATCGCTGGTGGTGCGCCAGGTGCCCACCGCCGTCCCGGAAATTTGCCGCAGCGATCGCTCCGCCTCCAGCAGGCAAAACTGCACCGAGCGGGGAAACTCCCGATTCAATAGCAAAAATTCCGTCACCCCCACCGGGGTAATGCGGTACTGGCTCTTGCGATACATCTCATAGGCACTGGCGGATTTGAGCAGGGCAATCCACTGCAAGTCATCCAACGGTGTCCCCACCGCCTTCACCGAGGGCAGCAGAATGTAATACTTCACGTCTAGAATCCGCGCCGTCTTGTCGGCCCGTTCCATCAGTCGTCCCAAGTGGCCAAAATTCCAGCCCTCGTTGTGGGCCATGGTGGCATCCATCACCCCGGCAAACAGGTGGCTGGCCATTTTCACCTCCGGGTAAAACTCATGGATGTTCGAGAGGGAGCCCACCGCCGCCGCTTCCTTCACCACCAGATAAAAGGTATTCACCTGCTCCCACATCTCTGAGGAAATAATTTCCCGCACGGAGCGGGCATTTTCCCGCGCCGCCTGCACGCAGGACAGGATGGAGTTGGGATATTCGCTGTCGAAGGTGAGGAATTGCAGGACGTTTTCCGCCGTGGCTTTGCCATAACGCTTACGGAACAGTTCCAAATCCCCCGTGGTCACCACCAGGGGCTCCCACTGTTGGGTAACACCAGGGGGGCAGTCCAGCAGCAAATTTAGGTTGACATCCACGAAACGGGCAACATTTTCCGCCCGTTCTACGTAACGGTTCATCCAATAAATCGAGTCAGCAACACGGCTCAGCATGGGGTCAAACCCTAAGTCCAGTTCTTTGTTACACCAACGGTTTCAGTACGGTTTCAGCGGGGCTTCAGCGGAGTGGGGGAATGGAGAAATTCAAAACTCAAAATTCAACGATGGCTGGATTTGCCCAGATGCCCCCATCCCTAAAGCCTGACAACCATCTCCTGTCCTGTCTATCTCCCTTGCGCTTCCGGTCCCCTGCCCCAGGCAACTTTTGTCCCTGGATATCTTGGGGTACTTAGGTTGCTGGGGCTTTCACCACCCAAGTGTCCTTACTGCCCCCCCCTTGGGAGGAGTTCACCACTAGGGAGCCTTTCTTTAGGGCCACGCGGGTCAACCCACCGGGGTTCACATAGACATCTTTGCCAAAGATAATGTAGGGCCGCAGATCCACATGGCAGCCTTCAAAGGTTTCTCCAATCAGGGTGGGGACGCGGGATAGACAAAGGGTGGGCTGGGCAATGTAGCCCCGAGGATTGGCCTGAATCCGTTCTGCAAACACCGCTTGGTCCGCCGGGGTCGATTGGGGACCCACTAACATGCCGTAGCCGCCGGAAGCGTTGGTGGCCTTGACCACCAAGGTATCTAAATTAGCCAGGACATGGGCCTGCTGCTGGGAATCTTCGCAGAAGAAGGTGGGGACGTTGGGGATAATCTGATCCTCCCCGAGGTAGTAGCGCACCATGTCGGGCACGTAGGCGTACACCAGTTTGTCGTCGGCGACCCCGGTGCCCAGGGCGTTGGCGATCGCCACCCGGCCCTGGCGATACACCTCCAGCAGCCCCGGCACCCCCAGCAGGGAATCGGAGCGGAAGGCGAGGGGATCAATGAAATCATCGTCAATGCGGCGGTAGATCACATCCACCCGCTGCAAGCCCTTGGTGGTGCGCATCTGTAGATAGCCGTCCGCCACCACCAGATCCCGCCCTTCCACCAGTTCTGCCCCCATTTGCTGGGCCAGGAAGGAATGCTCAAAGTAGGCGGAGTTGTAGACGCCGGGGGTCAGCACCACCACACGGGGGTCGCTGAGGGCCGCCGGAGCCAGGTTCAGCAACGCCTCCAAAAGCTGACTGGCGTAGTCATCGACGGGTTCGATGTCCAGCACTGAAAACAGTTGGGGGAAGGTGCTTTTCATCACCCGACGGTTTTCCAGCACGTAGGAAACCCCGGAGGGACAGCGCAGATTGTCTTCGAGGACGTACCACCTGCCGTCGCGATCGCGCACCAGGTCCGTCCCCGTGATGTGGCACCAGATCCCCTCCGGGGGTTGCAACCCCATGCAGGGCTTGAGGAAACCGGGGGCGGATTCCACCACGTGGCGGGGCACCACGTTGTCCTTCAGAATCTTTTGATCGTTGTAAACATCGTGGATAAAGCAGTTGAGGGCACGGATGCGCTGCTGCAAGCCCCGCGACAGCCATTCCCACTCGTGGGCAGAGACCACCCGAGGCACCACATCAAAGGGAAAAATCCGCTCGGTGCCCTGGCTGTCGCTGTAGACGTTAAACGTCACCCCCAGCTTGAACAGGGCATTTTGGGCGGCCTGCTGCCGTTGCTTGAGATCCGCTAGGGACAGCTCGTTGATGCGATCGATGAGCAAGGCTGACTCCGGTCGGGGCTGCCGCTGCTGGAGAAACAACTCGTCATAGAAATCACCGGGCTCGTAGGCATCAAACAGCACCACCGACCTCCTGCAAAACCTGTTCATCGATAGGGCACACCCCTATTGGGATACGGGCTCCCCAGCCCCCGAACTGTAGTGTCAGCTACGAAACCCCGAAGCGTTGGGGGGAAATTCCCATATGTGGGGGCGAGATGCAACCCACTGAACCCCACAGTTTAACGGGGCGGGTGGTAGAAACTAGGGAGGCCATGGGTATTCTTAGGGATCGCTTTAATCTGCCTTAAGAACGGCGAAAACGCCCCAACAATCGATTGGCCACTTGACTCGCTTCCGGAATTCTCAGCAGTAGGGTGCCGAGGCTGAAAACCCCTAACCCCACGGTGCCCGCGATCGCCAACTGCCCCAGGCGGATAAAAAAGCCCGCCTCCCCAATCACCTGCTCTAGCCCCCACCGGGTACCCCAGGCCGCCACCCCCCCCAGGGCACTGACCACCGTCAGGGCAAAAATAGGCCGCCCCCACTGCACCCAAGGCAGCCCATTGAGCTTGCGGTCCAACAGCACCACCATGGCCAGGGTCGAGGTGATATTCACCCCCACCGTCGCCAGCACCAGCCCCGGTGCCCCAAACCACTGCATAAAGAAATAGTCCAGCACCCCATTCAGGGCAATGTTGACCAGGCTGATGCGAAAGGGGGTTTGGCCATCCCCCAGGGCATAGTAGACCCGCACCAACACATCCCGCGCCAGGTAGACAAACATGCCCAGGCCGTAGGCCACCAGCACGGCGGTGACGATTTCCGCCGCTTCTAAATCAAACGCCCCCCGAGCGTAGATCACCTGCACAATGGGCAGGGCTAGGGTCATGATCAGCGCCCCTAGGGGCAGCATGGTCAGGGCCGTCATCATTAGGCTCTGGCGGATGCGGTCTTTCAATTCCGGCCAATTTTCCGGGGCGGCCAACCGGGCAAACACCGGCAAAAAAGGCACCAAAATGACGTTGGAAATAATGCCCAGCGGCGTCTGCACCAACAGGTTGGCATAGCCCAGGGCCGCCGCCGTACCGGGAATGTAGGAGGCAAAAAACAGATCCGTAAACACATTGATCTGCATCATCCCCGATGAAAACGTGGCGGGGGCCAAGATGCTGAACACCTCTCGCACGCCGGGATCCTGCCAGTTAAACCGCAGCCGCAGTGTCCCTAGGCCCGATCGCCACAGGGCGGGCAACTGCACCAACCACTGCATCACCGCCCCCAGCAGGGTGCAGCCCGCTAGGACGATGCCCCCCAGACGGAAGTAATCGGGATCCAGGATTTCGCCCCCAATCACCCCGTACAAAATCCCCAGCCCCGCAATCACCGCCACGCTAGAAAACATGGGGCTGACGGAGGGCAGCCAATACTGATCGTCGGCGTTGAGGGTGCCAAAGCCAATGCCAATCAACCCGGCGAATACCGCCATGGGAGCCATGATTTGCAGTTGCACGATGGCGATATCCCTGGCTTGGGGGGTGTTTTCTGCAAGGCCCTGGGCCACAAAGTCGATGATGGGGGCGGCGAACACCGCCATCCCCACCGCCACCACCAGCAGGACACCCCCCACCAGGGTGCTGATGGATTCCACCAGGGGGCCAATGTCTCCCCGCTTGCGTTTGGCGACGACGCTGACGATCGCGCTATGGAATGGGCCATTGATGCCCCCCAGCAGAATCAGCAAAAAGCCGGGGATCACATAGGCGAAGTTATAGGCATCGGCAACGGGACCCACAGCAAAGGCGGCGGCGATCGCCTGCTGCCGCACCAGCCCAAAAACTTTGCTAATCAAGGTGGCGGCGGCAACGATGCCAGCAATGCCAGCCAGGGAACGGGCGGGTTTAGCGTCGGCCACAGGGGAGGAAATCGTTAAAAATCACAAGTCTTTCCATTTAATCGCGAATTGTTCCCGCGCTCGATCTTTTACAATGCAGGCGATCGTGTCGTCCCAGTTCAGCCCTTACCAGCATCGGCTGATCAAAGGGCGACCCAGCCGACAGCGGCCCCGCGTTTACCGCCCCCACCCGTTTGCAATTTGGTCTGACCCATGGTGAATCTGCCCTACAAACCCCCGGTGTCCAACCTGTTGGTCTATCCCACCGTGACCGGCTACCAGGTAAAGGACTGGCCCAACTACGTGGAGGCATTGGGGCTGACGGCGGAGCATATCCCCGCCCTGATCGATCTGATGCTGGACGAAACCTTTCTGCAATTTTGGGATGATGCTGCCGATGAGGCCGATCTGCCGGATTTGGAGCCTGATGTTCCCGATCCGGCCTCTGTGATCATCCATGCTTGGCGGGCCTTGGGGCAGTTGCAGGCAGAGGCGGCGATCCCAGCTTTGATCAAAATCCTGACGGATTACGAAGACCTGGAATGGGCCTGGGAGGAAATTCCCGTCGTCCTAGGCATGATTGGTCCGGCGGCGATCGCCCCGATCCATGCGGTCCTTGGGAACCCAGACATCAGCGCGGGACCTAAGATCAGCCTATGCGATAGCTTCGAGAAGATTGTCGCCGATTATCCCGACTCCCGCGATCGCGTGGTGGCTTTGCTGACAGATTTCCTGGCAAATCCCGACAACGAGGATCCAGACATCAATGGCAATGTGTGCCTCAGCTTGGTGAAGCTGAAGGCGGTGGAGGCGGCGGAGGTGATGGAGGCCGCCTATGCAGAAAATCGCGTCAACCCCCGCATGGCAGGTACCTGGGCCACGGTGCAGGTCAGTTTGGGGCTGAAATCAGAGGAGGACTTTGCCCCGGAAGATTTTGCATTGCCCCCGGATCCAAAATTTGATGCCATGATGCGCGATATTCGCGGCTATCTGGATCAGTTAACCCGATCGCAAAAACCCACAGCCGGGGAGGTTGGGCTGCCGTTGGACTATGGCCATTGGGCCGATGGTTTCGGAGCCCCCACCTTTGACGCCCTAGCGTCTCCTAAACCCGCCATCGACACCTCATCTCCCCAGGGCTTTGGGGGCAGTGCCGGCAGCGCCAAGAAAAAGAAAAAAACCAAGAAGAAAAAGGGCTAACCCGCCTTGGACAGTCTGGAAATTAACGATATCCGCGTCTACGGCTACACCGGGGCGCTGCCGGAAGAGACGGTGCTGGGGCAATGGTTTCGGGTAGACCTGACCCTGTGGATGGATTTGGAAACGGCTGGTCAGACAGACCATCTGGATCAAACCCACGACTATCGCGGGGCGATCGCCGCCGTTCACCGTTTGGTGCGCGATCGCCCCTTTAAGCTCATTGAGGCCCTGGCCAGCGCCATCCTCCGGGCC
>JAQCHG010000132.1 GCA_027619675.1 Cyanobacteriota bacterium | reverse complement strand
ATCCAATAGCGCCACCCCCTCACCATTCAGCGCCAGCAGCGCCCTGCCAAACTCAGGAAAACATAAAAGTTTAAACAAGATAGACATAGCAAAAATAGAGCAATTCAAATACTTGTAAATATATATTTATATGATAGCATTAAAAAGTGCTTAAAACCGCCTCTTCATAAAGGTTGTAGGCATGTGAAAAGTATTTTTCGGCTGCACGAGCGATCACCCCGCTGATCAGAGCTGCGCCCCACCTCAGGGTCAAACCCATCCGCGCAGTTCCCTAGAGCCCGTAACAGGCCCCAATCCGTGGTCCTGTCGTAGCCGAGCGCCAAAATTTCTAACTCGAACCATGAAACCCTCCATTGATTTAGGCAACGACCAAGCCTGGTTCGTTGCCGTCCCCAAACGACAAGAATTCAGCGCCCCCAGCTTCCACCTTGGTGAACGGGTCAAATGGCCCGTTCAAGGAACCATGCAAAGCGGGCGCATCTTCGGCCTGACCTACCAGCCCGAAACCGATTGGCAATACCTAATTCGCCGCGATAGCGAAGCCCCCCAGTCAGGGCTGTTGGAATACCATCCCGCCCCGACCCTCACCCTCGTGCCAGATCGCCATAGCCTCCGCGACCACCTGGGCCAGCAGCAGCCCTGGCAATTCACCGCCGCCGCCGCCACCGCCCTCGGCATCAGCGCCACCCAACTGCGCCGCCTGCGCCGCAACGGCCTGTTCAAAGTCGGTCACCACTATCGCGACACCAGCCTCCCCGGCTCCGATAAACCCCGTTGGCAATGGCACATCGAACGCTGCACCCGCGCCCTGGCCACTCCCCCCGAACAGCGGGACCAGCCCTGCCCCTAAGCCAATAGGGCAACCCGTAGGACAGCCCCCAACCCAACCGCTGAACCCCCTGATGGGTAAGCGATTCAGCAAATCAGTACGATGTTGATAATTCCGTTCCCGCCAGAACATTCAATCCCCGTTGAACCAATTCAAATCCCTGAACCCCTTACCCAGCGGTTAATGTAGAGCCCCTGTCGAACGAATTCAGCAGAGGCTCATCGCATCAAAACAACCCGAAACCAGGCAAACGTATCGCTCCAGATAGGGCCGTCCCTAGGGCAGCCTAGAGCATCGCCCCAGCCCCTAGATCCGCCCTTGCCTCCAGCTCAGCATCGAGCGCCTCCAGGTCCCCCTCCCCGACATCCAGATCCTCCAGCTCAGCATCAAGCGCCTCCAGGTCAACATCTAGAAGATCCAGACCATCCAGACTCTCCAGAGCCTCATCGACACCGTCATCGTCCAGACCCTCCATCTCCCCATCGAGATCAACCTCAGAGATCGCCTCAGGCGCAAAATACCCCCGGGCTCCCGGCACCGACTCAAGGTAGATCTGCTGCTCCATCTCCGATGAAATCCAAGCCTGATAGACCTTGTTGTGGACCATGAGCGAATGCCCCATCCACTTCGCCGAGAGACTCGGCGCGATATTGAACTTCAGCGCTCGGACCGCCCAAGCATGGCGGAGGTCATAGAGCTTAAACGGCAGCTCGTATTGTTTCGCCCAGATGCTCAGCCTGCGCCCATAGCCAGAATTCGTCTTCGCCGTGATCTGTGGCAGCCGTACCGATTCCAGGTCAAACAGATCCACCCATTCTGGGAGAAGTGGTGGTACCGTGCGTCGCCCCGTCTTCGTCTTAGGTCCAATGCCGAGGTACAAGAGATTCCTCTCCTCAATGTGGAATACCTCATGGGGCCGTAGACCATAGGTGGCAATGAACGCCACCGCCCCTCGAAAACAGGGCTCCGGAATCCCCTGAATCGCCTCAACGATTGTCTGGTCACTGGGGAGACCCCGGGGTGCCGCATGGAGGAGAGAATACTTTCCCTTCAACGCCAAGATGGGCGTCCTATCCAGGCCCGCCAACTCCCCTAGCTTGGCAAAGGCATAGGCCATATAACGGCGGACGCAACTGTCCGGTGCCGACCGTTCAATCAACGTCTGCTGGAGCAAATCCAGCGTCAGAATCTCCTCCGGCGGCAACCGCTTCAGATACGTCCCGTAAGTATTGCGCCAGGACTCCTCCTTCGCAGGCGTGCGGGGATGGCGATTGAAGAACTCAGCCTTCATCGCCGCCCCCCACTCCGCCACCGTCTTGTCATCGTCCGAGCGGACCACAACCCCATAGTCGCTCCAATCAAACGTCTTGCCCGCGAGCTGCCCCGCCAGCGTCTTCGCCATCTTCTCCGCCGACTTCAGCCCCGGCACCACCGCCTTAAAGCCCGTGGCAATGTCTTGCTGATAATCCTTTCCCTTGTCAGAGTTCGGCTTCGGCGGCAGCACCGCCCGGAGGTAAAGGCGATTGCCCCGCTGACGAATCGCCACCCCCAACTTGGCTTGCTTCAGTTGTGTATTGACCTGTGCCAATCGCTCCTTAAAATCAATATTCTTTGCCATTTTTTACGTGATTTTCAGGACAGGCATCTGCCCAAACTATCCCCGCAATAGGCCAATCAGCAGCCCTATCCTCGCTGTGAGATCGGGAGTCAATCGTGATGCCCCGTCGCATGAGCTATCAACGCCATGCTTTCCGGGCTGAATGATGAATGAATAAGACTAAATGGAAATAGATCGGACTCAGAGCATCAACGATCTATAGACTGACCGAAACGGAAAAAAGCAGCTAAATTTGCAAAAGCGGAAAAAATTTGAGCAGAAGCAATAAATTGGTTTAAAAAATGCACTTGAAAAGCCTGTGCATTCGACGCCAATTCTATAATAAGATATTTCCCTGGAACTCATTAGTCAATAAGTGATAGTACCTAATTCTAGAAATCCGATCTTCGAGAGAGTTTATTAATGGGTTGGCTACTGATCTTGAAATGAGTGTGGGCGTTCCTGCGCTATGATTCTTCTGGCGTTTGTCCGTCATTTTTAGCGCCGAAATATTACCGTCGCCCTAGAAATCCTCCTGCAATGGCTTCGCTGACCTGGCTACAAGAACATCCCCGAATTCAGGCACACCTGCCCAAGGAATTGCACGATAGAGTGCTCCAACTCCAACAGGCCATGGGCATCGCGACCCTATCCCAGGCCCTCGTGCAAATTCTGGAGCGTTTTTTTGCCGGAGAAGATGTTGGCGATCTACTCCTAGAAGACATCGACGACATCACCGCTACCGCAACTTCAGCTCCCGCCGCCACTGAAACCCGTGGGCCAGAACCCACCCCTGAAGACCCGCCCCATCGCTTTGTAGAGCGGGTTCAAAAACGTGCCGTCGGCGTCTTTGAACAGATCAAAGTGACAGGCCAAGCGATCGCGCGCAGCACCCTAGAGAACTTGCAGAAAGAAGTTCCCGCGCTGAACCCAGCCGCAGACCCCCCGACCCTGTTCGCCACCTTATCTGCCGCCGTGGCACTGCCTGAGTCCCCACCGCCCGTTGAAACCGCCCAGAACCTGGACCTGGGCGCTGCCCATGACTCAGAAGACCCCTGGTTTTCCCCCAGCCCAGCAGCGTCCAGTCCCCCTGCCGACGTGATTGCCCCGCCGGTGTATGGTCAGCCAGCGTCTGGAGTCGATGAATTCAACGCCACAGCGCAGTTAGGGTCCAGGTCCTTACCTTCGATGTCCCCCGTGTCCCCAGACCCGAGCGCAGCGCTGCCCACCGTACCGAGGGAGGTGTCCCTGCCCCATGGCTTCCGTCTTTCCCCCCGCACTATTGCCGACATGCATCAAAACTTGGCCGAGATACGTGCCAAATATCCCAACGCCTTCATCGTGGATCCCGCGTGTGCTTCATCTAACGCCCTACTTGTTCTGATGCAAATCGATCGGGACCTGGAAGCCAGGCATCAGAGCCCAGAGCCCGTCAGTCAAGACCCGCCCTTTGAAGCATTGAACTTGCCGCCGCCTTCGCCAGACCCAGAAGAGAACGCCTAAGAGTGTGGGTGGTGTGGGTGTTTGCCCGTGGGCGGGGGTGGGGTGGGTCGCGTGGGTGCGCCCACCCCACCCCACCCACACGGCTGATTTAGGCGTCACCCACACCCTCAGAGCAGCGCTCGGGGCTCTGACCCGTGCTCTGGTAACGGGCCGTGTTGCCCTCATCCCACTGCTGGACCTCCCCTGCCGCCACCATCGCTGCCAAGACCGTCCGCACCTCATCCACCGTGGCCCTGTGGGTATCCGTCGGTCGCGTGCAAGCCCCGCGCACCTCCCGAGCCGTCTTCGCCTCGCCATGGCGCTGGAGATAGTCGCTAATCCGTTGGGGCAACGACTTCGGTTCTGGGTCCGTGGCATCCGAAGCCGCTGGCGCGGCTGACGAGACGGTCTCCTCTGCCCCCGGTACCCCACAGGGCTGGAGATCCCCCACAAACTGCGGAAAAGCACAGAGCACCGCCTCCCCCTTCACACTGGCCAATTGATAGAACCCAGTGGTGAGCGCCCTCAACTCAGCCACCTGCTCCGCCGTCAGGCCCCCCACATGCTTTTGATACCAAGGCACCAAATGGCGCAGCCCCTCCGCACAGCGCTCCGACCCACACACCACCGTCCAGAGATTCTGCAAACTAGCCGCCGAAATGCCCTTAATGTCCGTGCCATTTTGAGTCTGGGACATCAGCGCCAACCGCGCCCCCTGGGCCGCCCCCGTCGCCAAGTGCAACTTGATGAGAGAAGAAAACTCCCGCGCCGTGGCCCGATCCGCCTCATCCTCAGCACTGGCCTGGAGCAGATCCGTAATGGCCAGGGCCTCATCCACCACCAGCCAATGCTCCCCCCGGTCCGTCCCGTCCAGAATGGCCCCCACCGTCGCCTGCACCTCACTCAATACAGCAGCAACATCCCGGTGGATGTTGAAAGGCCGAAGCCGATAGCCCCGCCAGTGCTGGGGAACGCGATCCGAATCCTTCAGGGTGACGTAGGTGACCCGCTTAGCCTCCCGCAGCAGGTGAAGCAGCGTATTGGTTTTGCCGCCCCTGCTGGGGGCTAGCAGCTTCAAATGCGTCTCAGGCCGTAGGGCTAAAACACCCCGGGGTAGGGCACCAGCAGAAGACGAAGCCTCAGACCCGGCGGTAGGTGCCGTCTGAGTCGGGTCTGAGGATGACGGGCTCTCCGTCGGAGCCTGACCGCTGGTGCCCTGAATCTTTGGGGACTCAGCCGCGCCCCCCAGACCATGGCGCTCCATCGCCTCCAGCACATCCCCCTCCGTCAGCCAACCCTTGATCTTGACCTTATCGCCCGCCTCGATCGCCTTAATCTCCTCATCGATGGCCGCCACCGTGCCCCCCATCACCAACACCGCCGCACTGGCCAGCGCCGCCACCCCCAGCCAACCGCCCACCCAAAGACCCACAGGCCAACAGAGTGCCGAAGCGACCGCCGCCACCTGAGCCGTCGTAGACATGCCCACCGCCGCCCGCGAAATAGCGCGGTTTTGTAATTCCAGTTTCAGTTCATCCATAAGACAAAAGCCCCCAGCCAAAGCCGAGGGCAGACAGGTTTGCAAAGCCCTACATCACCCGCGCAATCTGCCGCCAGAGCCAGACATAAGCAGATAGACCAAACAGCGTCACCAACGTGACAAAGAGATTCCCCCAGGCCACATCCGACAGCAGCGCCGCCCAGCGGAACTGCTCGAACGGCACCTTCAGTGGGGGCCAGAAGAAGGAGCAGGCCACGGCGTCGATGGCATAACAAACGCAGGCCAACGACACCAGAAACAGCATTTTGCTGCCCCAGTTCTTCGCCTTCGTGGTCTTCATGGCCGTCACCAGGGGCCACACCTCCCCGAGCTGAATGCCTGCAAACAGGGCGGCACCGATGACCACCGACAGCACCAGACTGGAGGCATCCAGCCAGTTCCCGACGACGGGAATG
>JAQCHG010000131.1 GCA_027619675.1 Cyanobacteriota bacterium | reverse complement strand
AGGGTGGCGTCGGGGCGGGGGCGCAGGGGAGCTAGCATCGCCCCCAGGTCCACGGTTTGATCGAGGGGAAGAAGGTAGCTGCTATTGCCAAGGCTATAGATGGCGGTGGCCACCTCATCCATCCAGGCGGGTTTGAGGGTGAGGCCCAGCAGGCGGATGGCCAGGGCCACCAGGCACCAGATCGCCAGCCAGCGATAGTGGGCAGCCGTTAAAGGGTGCTGACCCACGGTATTACCCTCGCCGGGAGCAGGAGCGGGGGGGCTGGATGGGGTAGACGGCACCCTGAATGGCCCTGGGGCCTGGGGATTGGGCATGGCATCACCTGTCAAACAAGCTACAAAGTTAGGACTTACGCAAACCCCGCCCAAAGCCTCCCCGTTGCGTTGGGGCCAGGGGCTTAAGCCCCTGGTTCATCGGTGTGACTGCGGTGTGACTGCGTAGGTCCTGAAAGTTAGGCTACGCGGTACGGGACGCGGCGGCGGCAGCCACAGTCCCCATGACCTCCTGGTTCCCCACTCTTGGGCCGCAGGAAACGGTTGGCTAAGTGAGACCACCCGGTTGGGAAGCAATCGGGGTATTAGTCTGCGGCTAGGTAGGTTTGACAGAGGTGGCGGAAGTGGTCGCCCCGCACCTCGAAGTTGGGGTATTGGTCAAAGCTGGCGCAGGCGGGGGAAAGCAGGACGGCTTGGGCACCCAACTCCAGGGCGATCGCGGTGCTCCGTTCCACCGCCCGGTCCATCGTTTCCACCATTTCGTAGGCTTCGTACCCCTCATCCCGGAGGCGCTGGGCAAAGGCGGGGGCGGCGCTGCCGATCAGCAACACCTTCGCGGCCCGTTGCTGAATTTGCGCCATCCAGGCGCGATCGTCCCCGGCCTTGATTTCGCCCCCCGCGATCAAAATGGCGGGGGCAGGAACTGATCGCAGCCCCACCTCCGCCGCGTCGTAGTTGGTGGCCTTGCTGTCGTTGATGAAGGGAATGCCCCGCCAGGTCAGCACCGTTTCCAAGCGATGGGGCACACCGGGGAATTGGGCCACCCCAGCGGCGATCACCTTGGGATCCAGGTCCGCCAAACAGGCTGCCGCCACCGCCATCAGCAGGTTTTGGCGGTTGTGATCCCCGCCCATTGCCAGGGTAGAGGCTTGAACAATGGGGCGATTGGCCACCATCACCCAATCCCCTTCGATATAGGCGTAGGGGGTGAGGGGGGCGATGGCGTCCCGGCCATGGATGCTGGTCCAATGGGCTTGGGGAAAGTGGGTGGGGGCATGTTCCCGGAGAAAGGGATCGTCGCCGTTGAGCACCTGCAACTCAGCCCGGTGCAGCAGTTGAGCCTTGATGTGGAAATAGTTTTCGAGGGTTTTGTGGCGGGCCAGGTGGTCGGGGGTGAAGGTGGTCCAGAGGCCAATGCGGGGGGCCAGGGTGGTGGCGGCTTCGATTTGGTAGCTGCTGAGTTCCCCAATCACCCAGTCGGGCACCTGGGGGTTCAGGGCCAGTTCGCAGGCGGCGTAGCCAATGTTGCCGCAGGCGGGGGCGTGCAGGTCGGCGGCCTGAAAGATGGCGGCGGTGAGGGCGGTGGTGGTGGTTTTGCCGTTGGTGCCGGTGATCCCCACCCAGGGGCGGTCCTTGAGAGCGCGCCAGGCCAGTTCCGCCTCACCGATGATTTCGCGGCCTTCCTCCCGTGCCGCCACCAGGGCGGGCAGGTCCCAGGGGACGCCGGGGCTGACCACCACCAGGTTGGCGGCATCCCCTGGGGCAAAGCTGTGGCCCAGTTTCAGGGTGATCCCTGCCGCCGCGAGGGCATGGCGCTGGTCGGCATCCAGGGGGGGATTGGGGTTGCGATCGCTGAGCACCACCTGCCAGCCATCCTGCACCAGCAGGCGGGCGGCGGCGATCCCCGACTTGCCCAGGCCAATCACATGGGCGTGGTTCAACATGCAGGTTTGTCGGCTCACGGGCCTATCCCTTCACAATTGCGCCAAAGTCCGCCAGCACCCGCGCGTGGTTCCGCAACAGCCCCAGCAGATTGAGGCGGTTTTGCTGCACGGCGGGGTCTGCATCCATCACCAACACACTGTCGGGGCCGTCAAAAAAGCGGCTCACTACCGGGGCGGCCTGGGCCAGCCCCTGCACCAACTGGCTGTAGTCGCGGCTGGCTTGGGCGGCCTGGGTTTGGGGCAGCAGGGTTGCCAAAGCACTGAGGAAGGCGGCTTCTGAGTCCTGCTGGAAATAGGCGGCATCCACCACGCCGCTGGGGTCCAGCACATCCCCCGCCAGGGTGCCTTTTTTGGCCAGGTTGGTGGCCCGGTTCACCGTGGCGTAAATCGTGTCTAAGGTGCCGTCCTGGCGAATTTTTTGGAGGTAGAGGGCGCGATCGCGCACGTCCAGCAGATTGGCCAAGGCCCGCGCTCCGTAGTCCACATCCCCTTCCCCTAGAACGGCGTTCACTAGGTCGTAGTCCACGCCGCAGTCGTCCTGGAG
This sequence comes from Cyanobacteriota bacterium, assembly GCA_027619675.1. GTDB lineage: Bacteria > Cyanobacteriota > Cyanobacteriia > Phormidesmidales > Phormidesmidaceae > PCC-6406. Next base: position 3,388 of record JAQCHG010000131.1, on the reverse strand, counting down.
CAGGGTTTGTACCCGTTGCAGGAAAAAGTCCTGGAGCTGAGATCGCAACAGCGCCCCATCCGCCACCGTCAAGTTGGGATTGGCCTCAAAATCCGCCACCACCTGATCCAGCAGCGTCCCCAGGTTCAGCCCCAGGTTGGCGGCCCAGGTGATGTAGACGATGGCGTTGGCAGCCCGCCGCAGGGCAAAGGGATCGGAAGACCCCGAGGGCAGCATCCCCAAACTAAAAATGCTGACCAGGGTATCGAGGCGATCGGCAATGCCCACCGCCTGGCCCACCAGGGTTTGGGGCAGGCGATCGCCCGCCCCCTTGGGTAAATAATGTTCCGCGATGGCCACCGCCACCGCCTCCGGTTCGCCGCTGTGGCGGGCGTATTTCTCCCCCATCACCCCTTGCAGTTCGGGGAATTCCCCCACCATCTGGCTGACTAGATCCGCCTTGCACAGGTGGGCAGCCCGCTGGATGTGCCCCCGCTCAGCCGCTGTTACCTGGAGTTGCTGGGCGATGCGGTCGGCGATCGCCACCACCCGCTGCACCTTGGCGGCCATGGAGCCTAGCCGTTCCTCAAAGGTGACGGTTTCCAGCTTGGGGTAGAAAGCGTCTAGGGGCTGGGCGCGATCGGCGTCGAAGAAAAACTTACCGTCCGACAGCCGCGCCCGAATCACCCGTCCGTTGCCCTCGGCGATCAGGGCCGACTTGGCCGGATCCCCGTTGGAGATGGTGATGAAATAGGGCAGCAGGTCGGGGCTATCGGCCCCGGCCCGCACTGGGAAGTAGCGCTGGTGGCTCTCCATTTCCATCACTGCCACCTCTGAGGGCAGGTCGAGGAATTCCGCATCAAATTGACCGACCACGGCGGTGGGCCATTCCACCAAATTGGTCACCTCCGCCAGCAAATCGGGAGACACCTGGGCGATCCCGGAAACCTGGGCCGCAGCGGTTTCGATCTGGGCGGCGATGGTGGTTTGGCGGTGGGCCGGATCCACATCCACATAGGCAGCGGCCAGGGTCTCCACGTAGCCCGTGGCTTGGGCCAGGGGGACGGGGGCGGGGTGCAACACCCGATGGCCGTAGGTGACGCGATCGCTGCTACAGCGCTCTGACCCGTTTTCCAAGGTCAGGGGGATGAGCTGATCGTCCCACAGGGTCACCAGCCAACGAATAGGGCGGGGAAAACGCAGATCCCCATCCCCCCAGCGCATGAACCGCTTGCCCTCTAGGCCCAGCACCCACTCGGGAATGCGTTCCGCCAGGATGTCCGCCGTGGGCCGTCCGGGGATGCGGTGGTTGACGAACACAAAGGCCCCTTTGTCGGTCTCGCGGATTTCTAGATCCTCAACCGTCACCCCCTTGGAGCGGGCAAAGCCTTCAGCGGCTTTGGTGGGGGTTCCATTTTTAAAGGCCGCTTGGGCGGGGGGGCCTTTCGCCTCCTCTTCGCGATCGGGCTGGCGGTTGGGCAGCCCTTCCACCACTAGGGCCAGGCGGCGGGGAGTGCCGTAGTAATGGAGGGCGCTGGGGGTGAGAAAGGCGTCTGCCAATTCTCCGGGGATGCGATCGCGCCATTGGGACAGCGCCGACTCCACAAAACTGGCGGGCAGTTCCTCTGTCCCCACCTCCAATAAAAATGTCGCCATAGCCTCTTGATTCGGTGCCCGGTGAACGCGCTAAAAATTCAGCTTCACCAGTGTATCGCGAGTGGATCGCGGTCATTGGGGCAAACACTGTCCACCCAGGCGTAGCGCCAGCAGATTTTCTTGTTACCCTCGTAGCCAAATGGGCTTCTGCCGTCTTCCCAGCCGTGAGTCTTCCTATGCGAGTTAAGCCGCCCCGCCGCGAATCCCGCCAAGCCGAGCCATCCCGCTACGTGCCCTGGCAGGAATCCCCTGCCCCCCGCCGGATGCCCCTGTTGCTGCGACTGTTGCAGGCCATGGCCGGGAGCCTCTCCGGCGGCATGTTGATTTTGGGGATCATCGTCGGCATTGGCCTGTGGCGATCGGGGGAGCAGTTTTTTGAGGGCGTCAAAATGGCCCTCACCCCCCAACCGCCGGAGGAACAGGTGGACGTGCGCACGGTGGTGGTGCAGCAGATTCAAGGGGCCAGTGAGCTGACCACGGCGGTGTTTGCCATGGAGGCGGTGGTGCCCGCCACCAGCACCCGCACCATCGCCAATTACGAGGTGGGTACCACCACCCTGATTTATGTGGCCTATGGGGAAGTGCGGGCTGGGGTGGATTTGGCGGACATTGCCCCCGAGGATGTGCGGGTTAGCGGCGATATTCTGCGGATCATGCTGCCCGCCCCCCGCATTCTCGACAGCAAACTGGATGTGGGCCGATCCGATGTCTATGACTACAACCGGGGCTTTTTGGGGCTGGGTCCCGATCGCGCCCCAGAACTCCAGGATCAGGCCCAGGAAGCAGCGTTAGAGAAGGTCACCGCCGCCGCCTGTGATCAGGGCATTTTGCAGGAGGCCAGCGATCGCGCCGAGCTGGTGGTGGCCCAACTGTTGACGAATACCGGGTTCACCATCGAGGTGGAATCTCGCCCCCCAGCGGCGGATGGCTGTGCAGCCCCGGCAGCCAGCACGATACAGTGAACCCGGTGAACCCGGTCATTGCCCATGCTAGAGCTGTACCAGTTTGAAGCCTCCGCCTACAGCGAAAAGATTCGACTAATTTTGGACTACAAGCAACTGCCCTACCGGACGGTAGAGGTCACCCCCGGCGTGGGGCAGATTGACGTGCTGCGCCTGTCGGGGCAGCGACAGGTGCCCGTCCTCAAGGATGGGGAGACGGTGGTGCCCGATTCCACCGCCATCGCCCGCTATCTGGAAGACACCTATCCCGATCTCCCCCTACTGCCCTCGGCCCCCCTCCAACGGGGGCTGTGTTTGGCATTAGAAGATTGGGCCGATGAGTCCATCGGCACCTATGGCCGCAAGGTGATGATTGGGGCCTTTAACCAGCATCCCCATTTCCGCACCGCCCTGCTGCCCGCCACCACCCCAGATCTGGTGAAAACCTTGGTGGGAGCCGTACCGGGGGATGTGCTCACCCTGCTGGGGGCCGGGGTGGGCCTGGGGGCTGAGGACATCAAGGCCGCCACCGTTGTCCTCAAGCAAGCGTTGGAAGCCCTTTGCCTGATGCTGCAAACCCAGCCCTATTTACTGGGGGATCAGCCCACCCTGGCGGACTTTGCCGTGGCGGGGCTGTCCATGTATGTGAAATTCCCCAGCCAAGACTATGTGGATCTGCCCGCTGGTATCTGTGGCAAAGGGGTGCCCGGTTTGGCGGATGATGCCAACTATCAAACCTTTTTTGATTGGCGCGATCGCCTCTACCGCGACTACCGCCAGGTGCGCACCGCCGCCCCCAACCCGCCTCCGGG
>JAQCHG010000130.1 GCA_027619675.1 Cyanobacteriota bacterium | reverse complement strand
CCTTAAGAGATGCGATGGAGCACGTTCTCAAGGTGGTAACGTCTTAACCTAAGTGGCGACGGCTATATAGTGCCCAATTTACCCGGCTCAGCTGTCACCGGAAACTATGACACTTGTGTGGACAGTTGAGAGAGTGGTAGTAAAAATGCGGAATCAGGGGCGGCCAATCTGAATCTCTGGGATCATCACTACCGGCCCGTCCTTGTCGGAAATCGTCAGATTGCCCGCCACAAATAATCGGACCGATCTTGCCAGTGCCAGCCTAGACACTGCAGCCAGAGCAGCATCTGCTGCAAATGAAGATAGGTTTCCTAGGGAGGCTCGTCACTGAGTCGATCGATGGGGGGCACCGCCGTCAGGCTCGCCTTGGTATCCCAGGTTTGATCGCTGTAGGACAGGACGGCCACACCTGCTGGTGAACAGTGAATCGGCCTGTCATCGGCCTGTCAGTAGTCCCAGTTTAGTGACCTCCGTCAATTGCCCCACGAGGTTCGAGTCATTTTCCTGGCTGATCAATGCGTTGAGTCGACCCTGAGATCAGATTCACACCACGGCAGCTGTAGGTTCCAGCTGAATCGTCTCAGGATCCGGGGGCTGAGCCTCCCGAGATTTGGGATGGATGCGAATGATGAAGATGGCTTTGCGATCGCACACCTTCGTCACAAACGCCTGACTGGTGAGGGCATACCAATCCAACGGAAAGCAGAAGCGGTTGTACAGGCTAAAAAATAGCTCGTGGGTGTCCAGCAGACCGTCCGGCAGATGAATCTTCAACACCTCTCCCTTTTGCAACGCCCCATAGTGGAACTGGGTTTCAGGGTTGGGTACCGGCAAAAACACATCCCGCACAAACTGTTGGGGTAACCCCAGGGGATAGCGCAGCAAGGGGTACACATAGCCGTTTAACGCCTGATGGATCAAGCCTTGCCGCTGGATCAAGGTGCGATAAAAGCGGTTGGCATCGGGCGGAGCTGCCATGGGCTTGGCCGCTAGGGCAGCTTGGCCATCGATCTGAATTTCCGGCAGGGTAATTGGGTCGGCCCAGTGGTAATGGCGCAACCCTACCAGATAGCGCCCTGGCGGCAAGGGGACCGTCTCCCACTCGTTCTCCCCCGAGATACTCAGGGAACTGATGTTGGCCAGGGTTTTGAAGTTCCCCAGGGTATAAAACACCGCCGTCCAGGTGGGGGTGGCCGCTGCGATGGTGGCCACCCGAATGCTGATGGACTGTTCGACGGTGAAGGGACCGGCGATCTCAATCAGCGCATGGAGATTCCAGCGGGCGCGACTCATGGCCCACAGCAATTTAATGGGACGTTCTAAAAATTCGTCAGAGACCACCTGCCATTGGGGCACCTCCTGGGTATTCATGGGGTTGTAGTAGCGCCCCAGGTTGGTCAGGGTAGACCGCAAGAGCCGCGAAAACACAAAGGACGCCAACCCCAGGGGCACTTCCCACAATGCTTCAATTTGATTCACCCTTTCCCCCTGTATATTCTGCATTAGGCCCCCCTCCGCCCCCCCATCTTGGGGGGAACCGAACCCCAGCATTTTAGGACTTCCGGCCTCTGGCTCCCCCAGGATTGGGGGGCCTAAGAACGCTGCGATGCCATCCCTGGCGGGTCATGATTTCAACTCCGGTAATGCCGCCGCGATAATCTCCACCAACGCCTGGGGGGATTCGAGGGGGAGTTGGTGGCCCCCTGGGATGTGATGCACCGAGCCATGGGGCAACCGTTGGCTCTGAAAAGTTTGATCTTCCGGGCGTACAAACTCACTGCTTTCCCCAAATATCAGGGTAGTGGGCACCGATATCCCTTGCAAAATCTGGCCATAGCGATCGCGGGTAAAGGTGCCGCCACTGAGGCCAAACCGGGTCCGCACCTGCAAACGCGGATCCCAAGTCCACTGCACCCCGCCCAGCACCGGTTGCAAGATCCGATCGGTGAGGGCAGCAGCCCGTTCTGGGCCAAGGAAAGGCAATGCTTGCCGTAGGCGATCGCAGGCAGCAGCATGATTGGGATAAACCACATGGGTGGGACTATGCGCCAGGTAGTCCAGATGGGCAGTGAGTTGGTCAGCGGTTTCGGTGCTGTCATCCACACCGGGCACCACGGGCTCCGCCAGCACCAGGCCATTGACCCGATCTGGGCGGGCAACGGTTAGCGCCGCCGCCACCATCGCCCCCATAGAATGGCCCACCACAGTTAGGGTCTCTAGGCCCAAACCCTGGGTTAAGGCATCGATATCGGCCAGGTGATCCAACAGCTGATAGTTACCCTCGGGGCCTAAATGGGCCGACTGACCATGGCCCCGCAAATCTGGGGCAATCACCCGATAGCCCTGGGCCACTAGGGTAGGGGCGATGGCATCCCAGATTGCCCCTTGCTCCAGCACCCCATGGAGGCAAAGGATGGCGGGTCGATCCGGAGCCCCCCAGGTGCAGAGGCGCAGATCTAAGCCGCGCACGGTCACCGTTTGCTCTGCCATGGTGGCTAGCGGCTCGGTTTGGATCCAGGGCACTTTTGGGGTGACGGAGGGTGACGGGGGGGTGAGCGGTTTGCCCTGGGCGGAGTCGGGAAGCGGCTTTCCCTGAGCGCCCTGCCCTGAGCCTGTCAAAGGGGAGTCGAAGGGGAGATTGTAGTCCCAAATCTGGGCCAAGGTTTGGCTGTCGGTGCCCAGGGGGCGGGGCAGTTGCACGGTTTTCCAAGCATCGGCCAAGCTGGGGTCAATGGTTTTACGGCGATGGAAGTTAGGGTCATCGATCGGTAGGGACTGGGCCGTCACCCCGTCAGTCATCCGTTGGTCCCTGTCGCTATAGGGATCGACGAGGGCCGAGTGGAAAGGTAAATCCAGGAATTTGCAGAGGGCCACCATGGCCTGTTCTGGATCGCGGACCAAATCTTCATAGCAGAGGGTGTGGTGGCGATCGCCCTCAATCCCGGTCAAAAAGCTCAAGATATTGTGATTGCTCCCCCGCCACACCTGCTCCGCCAGACCATAGGGCTCTTGATCAGGGATTTGAAACAGCTTGTCCATGCGGTTGCTAACAAAGGAGTCAATTACCGCATAGGGATGGCGCACCAGATGAATGTATTTCGCCTGATCAAAGATCTGCTCCGCCCGGTTCAGGGTGGAGAGACTAAAGCCATAGGTGGGGGACTTATCCACGAGGCGGCGATCGCCCGTCAGTTCCAGGAGCTTGCCATAGACCATGGGGATATCCATCCCCTGCTCGGTCCAGTTGGCTAGGATCTGCTGGCTGGCGGACCCATCCAACCCGGTTAAATCCATTAAGGCCCGCTGCAATCCCTCCCCCAGATAGTTCTCCGCCAGGGCATCTTGCCGTTCGGCCAGGGTTTCAAAGGGCAATAAATGGAGTTCGGGGGGACAGAACAAGTCGGGGTGACCTGCCAGCATTACCCGCAGCAGGGTCGAACCCGAGCGGGGACTGCTGAGTAAAAATACCGGACCGGGAAGGGTTTGGGCCGGGGCGACAAAGGGGCGCTCTTGCCCCCAAATCGGCATACGCCAGGACTGATCCCCCCCAGCCTGGGCCGATGCTGAAGCGGGAGCTAGCTCCCCATGGAGCCGCGCTAAAGCCTGAGCCAGATAGGAGCCGAGGGCGGCTAGGGTGGGATGCTCAAACACTTCGCGAGGATACAGGGTCAGGCCCAAATCCCGTTTGCAGATCCCCAACAGGTCCATCACCATCAAGGAATCCAACCCCACATCCAGCAGGTTGCTGTCTGGGGGAATGACCTTGGTGCGCCCTAAAATCTCACCAATAAGATTGCAAACGGGTTGCTCGGGCGGCGGCAGTCAACGGAGCCAGGGTGGACCAATCGAAACGCGGTACTGGGGGCAGGGCATTAAGGGCGACCCGCTGTAGCCACGGCTCCGGCTGGGGCAACTTTTGGATCAAGATCTCCCACTGCACGTCCAGTACGGCGATCTGCGGGGGGAATCCATGGCTCTGGGTCACCAGCGTACTCAGATGTTGAATCCCTTGGGCCGGGGTAAAACTCTCGATGCCCTGCTTTTTGAAGCGCTGCACGGTGGCCTGATGCTGGGTGGCTAAGCCCGAACCCTGCCAAGGTCCCCAGTTGATAGATTGGGCGGGCAGCCCCTGCTGGCGGCGGTACTGGGCCAAGCTATCCAAAAAGCCATTGGCAGCGGCATAGTTGCCCTGGCCCGGCGACCCCAATAGAGACGCCACCGAGGAAAACAGCACAAAAAAGTCCAAGGGCAGATCGGTGGTGGCCTGGTGTAGATTCCACCCCCCTTGCACCTTTGGGGCCATCACCGTTTGGAACTGTGCCCAGGACTGACCGATCAGCAATCCATCATCCAAACTGCCCGCCCCATGAATCACCCCAGCTAAGGGCGCATGATCCGTTTGAATCTTTTGGATGAGCCGGTGTACAGCCCCAGCATCGGCCACATCCACTGCTTCCACCCGAACCTTGGCCCCGGACTGACGCAGCACCTGCAGTTGGGCCTGATGGCGTGGGGTTTCTCCCCGGCGGCTAACCAGCACCAAGTTCTTTGCCCCCGCATCCACCAACCATTGGGCTGTGGGCAGCCCTAAGGCCCCTAGGCCCCCGGTAATTAAGTAGGTTTTATCAGGCTGGATTGTAATGGGTTGTGTGGGTGTAGCCGCATTGGTAGACCAAGGGGTCAACCGTTCCCCCCAGCGCTGGTCGGGGCTGATCACGACTCGATTTTCGCGATCGCGCCCCAAACATTGGGCCAGGAGCTGTTTTGCCAAAGCTGGGGTGGGGGGAGCCGGAACCACATCCACTAACCCGCCCCAGATCTCGGGGTGCTCTAGGGCGATCGCTGCCCCCAAACCCCAGAGGGCACCGGCAGCCGGACCTGGCTGTTGGTGACCTGGCTCAACCCCTTGCCCCCCTTGGGTGACCACCCATAACTGCGGGCTCGATTGCGGGCTCAATTCAAGGGACTGGGTCACCAGGCCCTGCACACAATGGAGCAGCCCCGCCGTGCTGGCCTCAGCGGTATCAATGGCGGAGGAACCGTTGAGGCCCCAAAGATAAATCACCCCCCGCCAGGGATTGCCCGCAATGGAGTTGAGCTGGGCAAATAGCGCCTGACTGTCGCCGGACTCGAAAGGGTTGAGATGGAAGGGCTCTGAACCCGCCTTTGAACCCGCCTTTGAACCCGCCTTTGAAGCTGCTTTTGAACCTGCTGTCGCCAAGGTTTGGCCCTGGTAGACACTGACCACCTCTGCCTGGTGGGCTTGTAAAACCTGGGTGAGGACCTCGCCTAAACCCTGATCATCCATAAAGATCAACCACCGACCACCCACATCAAAGGGGAGCGAGGGCAAGGGCGACAAGGTTTCCCAGGTCAGTTCATAGAAATCCTGGGTTGTGGGGGAGGAACGGGTGGGTGCAGCGGGAATGGCGGTGAGGATGGCAGGGGGCTCAAACCAATACCGCTGTCGTTGGAAGGGATAAGTGGGTAAACCCGGCAAAACAGTACGACCATAGGGCCGATCAAAGGCCAGCCAATCGACCGCAAAGCCTTGCTCATAAAGAGCGCCGAGGCTGTTGAGCAGACCGCTCCAGTCCCCTTGGCCTCGGCGGAGGGTCGGTAGCCAAGTCACGGTGTCTGTCGTTAAAACTCGGCGTCCGAGACCCGACAAGATTGGATGGGGACCCAGTTCTAAAAAACAGCTGAACCCGTCTTGGTGAAGGGCTTGCAAACTATCGGCAAAGCGCACCGCCTGGCGGGCATGGCGACCCCAGTAGGGTGCATTCAAGGTATCGCCGACCGGTAAAACCTGTCCGGTCACATTCAAACCCATGGGGATGCGGGCGGGCTGATAGGTGACCTGCTGGGCCATATGCTCAAACAGGGTCAGGATCGGCTCCATATGGGG
>JAQCHG010000129.1 GCA_027619675.1 Cyanobacteriota bacterium | reverse complement strand
GGGGTGATTCCCCCCCAGCAATTGCTGGCCTGCGTCGACATCTCGCCTCCCGACTGGGTTGACGTGCCCTCCAGCCCGGAAGTTTCGACTCTGCCGACCCCCACCGAGCAGATTTACCGCACGGTCCTCACTGCGATGTCAGATGCGGTGTTAATGACCGACGATGCCGGACACTTCACCTTTATCTGCCCCAACGTTCATTACCTCTTTGGCTATCATCCCCAGGAGGTGGCAGCCTTAGGCACCATTGACCGTCTATTGCCCCTGCCGGCGGAAACCCTCGCCCCGTTAGCCACCGGCCAGGCGGTCTACAACTTGGAATGGCAGGTGTGCGATCGCGAGGGTGGGGGCCATTGGGTGCTGATCAACATCCAGCCCGTGCAGATTCAACAGGGCACCCGCCTCTATAGCTGCCGCGACATTACCGACCTACGCCAGGTGGAGCAAGCCCTGGGCAGCAGCGAAGAACGCTACGGCCTGCTGTTGCAGCAAAGTCGGGACTTCATCTTCATTCACCCCCTGGGCCACCCCGATCGCCCCATCCCTTATTTCTCAGAGGTCAACCAAGCGGCGATCCAACGCTTGGGCTATACAGCGGCGGAATTTTGCCAACTCACGCCCCTAGACATTACGCCGCCGGAGGATCATGCGGGCATCCCGGCGGAGGCTCAGCAACTGTTTGAGCAGAGAGAACTGCTGTTTGAGAAAATCCTGTTGGCTAAAAATGGCGATCGCATCCCTGTGGAGATCAGTGCCCAGGTATTTGACCTCAACGGTGCCCCTACAGTACTGGCCATTGCGCGGGATATGAGCGATCGCAAGCGCCTAGAGGCCGATCAGCGGGCTACGGAAGCCGCCCTGCGGGCCTCCCAAAAGCGCCTCAACCTGCTGATTCAGCAATCGCCCCTCGGCATCATCGAGTGGGACAACGACTTTCGCGTGGTGTCTTGGAACCCCGCCGCCGAAGCCATCTTTGGCTACACCGCCGCCGCCGCCCAGGGAATGCACGGCCTAGACCTGGTGCCCGCCGCCAGCCGTGATCAGGTGGCCCACCTGTGGCAGCAAATTCCCCACCAGGCCGACGCCCGCAACAACATCCACCCCAACCTCACCGCCCAGGGGCACATCATCACCTGCCGTTGGCACGACGCCCCCATCATTGACGAGGCGGAGCAGCAGTTGGGGGTAGCCGCCTTTGTGGAAGACATTACCGCTTGGCAAGTGGCGGAAAGTGCCCTGCGGGAAAGCGAAGCTCGCTTTCGGGGAGCCTTTGAACACCTCGGGGTGGGCATGTGCATTGGTTATTTAGATGGCCGCTTTTTGCGGGTCAATCAGCGGTTTTGCGACATCACTGGATACAGTGCCGACGCCCTGCTCACCATGACCTTTGTGGACATCACCCACCCTGAGGATTTGGCGGCGGATATCGCCCAGGTGCAGCAGCTCCTAGCTGGAGCCATCAACGGCTATTCCCTCGAAAAGCGCTACATCCGCCCCGATGGCACCCTCGTTTGGGTGATGTTGACGGTGTCGTTGCTGCGGACCCAAGACAATGAACTCCAGCAATTGATGGGGGCAATTGAAGACATCACCGCCCGCAAACGGGCGGAAGCTGCCCTGCAAACCCTCAACCAAGAACTGGAGGCCCGCGTCGCCCAGCGCACCGCCGCCCTAGAGGAACGGGAGCAGCGGTATCGGGCACTGATGGATGGGGCCAGTGACGCGATCTTTCTGGCCGACATTGAGGGCAATGTGATCGAGGCTAATCGTCAGGCGTCGGAGTTGCTGGGCTACAGCCAGGCGGAACTGACCCAGATGCACTTCACCCAGCTCCACCCCGACTCGGAGTTGGCACGGGTCCAGACCGCGTTCCATGGTTTTGCCCATCAAGGCAAGGGGCAATTGCTAGACACCTATGTGCAGCATCGCAACGGGGCGCAGATTCCGGTGGATATCACCACCAGCGTCATTGCGGCCAAGGCGGGGCCGATTGTGCAGGGTATCTTCCGCGATGTGACGGAGCGCAAGCTAGCCAACCAAGCCCTGTGGGAATCTCGGGCGATGCTGCGACGGGTGCTGGACACGGTGCCCCAGCGGATATTTTGGCAAGATCGCGAAGGGGTGTTGTTGGGGTGCAACCCCGTATTTGCGGAGGATTTTGGCCTGTCAGCGGAACAAGTGGTGGGGCACACCCTCCAGGATTTGGGCCTGCCCCTGGCGATTCAACCTCAGCCCCTCCATCGCCCTTGGGGATCTACCGATACGGGGGATCTCGCTGCCCGTCACCAACTCATCACCCTGGAACGGGAGGATGGTACCTGGCGGCGACTGGAGGTCCACCAAGTGCCCATGTTCGATACGGACGGTAACCACATCGGCTACCTGGGCACCTATGAAGACATCACCCGTCGAGCCAGGGCTGAGGAGGCCCTGCGCCGCAGCGAAGAGCGGTTTCGGGTTGCTTTGCAAAACTCCCCCATCACCGTTTTTCACCAGGATTTAGACCTCCGGTATACCTGGATGTATAACCCGGCCCTGGGCTACGCCGTGGATGCGGTGGTCGGTAAGCGGGATGGAGATTTGTTTTTGCCGGAGGATGCCCAACGGCTGGAAACCCTGAAGCGCAAGGTGCTAGCCAGCGGGGAAACCCTCCAGGAAGAGGTGATGGTGGGGTTAGAGGATGGGGATTTTAAGTGCTATGTGCTGACGGTGGCTCCTTTGGGCGATCGCGACGGCACCCTAGAGGGGGTGACCTGTGCCGCCCTGGACATCACCGATCGCAAAAGGACCGAATTGGCCTTAGCCGACAGTCAGCAGCTTGTGGCCCGCATTGCCGATGCCAGTCCCGATGTGATCTACATCTTCGATCTGCAAGCCCAGTGCAATGTCTACGTCAACCAGCAAATTACCAAGCACCTAGGCTTTAGCCCCGAAGCGATTAACGCCATGGGCGATCGCCTCTTTGCCAACCTGCTGCACCCCGACGACCGCGCCACCGTGGCCCAGCATTGGCAAGCCCTGACCCACACCAGTGACGCCGAAGTTTTAGAGGTGGAATATCGCCTTCAGGATGCTAACGGTGGCTGGCATTGGCTCAACAGCCGTGACACAGTGTTTACCCGTGATGATCAGGGTCGCCCGGTACAGGTGCTGGGGGCTGCCTCGGAGGTCACCCGCCGCAAAGAAATGGAGGCCCAACTGCGGCAAACCAACGCCGAATTGGCGCGGGCTACTCGCCTCAAGGATGAGTTTTTGGCCAATATGAGCCACGAACTGCGCACCCCCCTCAACGCGGTGCTGGGCATGACCGAAAGCTTGCAGGAGGAGATCTTTGGCCCTATCCTGCCCCGCCAGCACCACGCCCTGGCCACCATCCACCGCAGCGGTAGCCATTTGCTCTCCCTCATCAACGACATTTTGGATCTCTCTAAGGTGGCGGCGGGTAAGGTGGATCTGCAACGGGTCCCCGTGCGCCCTGCCCACCTCTGCACCAGCAGCCTCGCCTTTGTCAAACAGCAGGCCCACAAAAAAGGCATCCAACTGGCCTCTACCCTGCCGTCCCACCTGCCCGACTTGGTGGTGGATGAAACCCGCATTCGCCAAGTGTTGATCAACTTGCTCAATAACGCCGTCAAGTTCACCCCTGAGGGGGGTTGTGTGCGGCTCCAGGTGGCCCTCCATCCCCCCGCCGAGGATAGTGATCGGCAGGGAGCGGCCATGGCTGCCCCCGCTGCGGCCTGCGTAGGGGACCAGGATAGGGAACAGATGGGGGAACAGGATGACGCGATCGCCCCCGCCGCCCCAGAACCCGCCGCTCCAGAACCCGCCGCCCTAGATTCCGCTGCCCCAGAACCCGCTGCCCCCAACCCCCTGGCTGGGGAGTTGCCCCCTGACCCACCGCCGGGGCGATCGCCCGCTGCCGTGCGCCAGGGGGCCGATCGCGATGACAGCCGTTGGTACCTGTCCTTCGCCATCATTGACACGGGCATTGGCATCACCGCCGCCGATGCCCAGCGGCTGTTCCAGCCCTTTGTCCAGGTGGACAGCAGCTTAAACCGTCGCCACACGGGCACGGGCTTGGGATTGTCCTTGGTGCGGCGGTTGGTTATGGCCCATGGGGGCTACGTCACCCTCCACAGCCAACCAGACCAGGGCAGTTGCTTCACCGTGCATCTCCCCTGTGAGACGCCCCCCCTATCCTCCCCGCTCCCTGCCGCCGCCAACGCCGCCAACACCGCCAACGCCCCCAATGCTGCCGCCGCTGCGCCGATCACTCCCGCCCAACTGCTGCTGGTGGAAGATAATGAGGCCAACGCCACCACCCTCAGCAGTTATCTAGAAGCACGGGGCTATCACGTGCAAGTGGCAGAGAATGGGAAACTAGCCATTGAGATGGCCGTTGCCGCCCCTCCAGATTTAATCGTGATGGATATTCAAATGCCGGAGATGGACGGTTTGGAAGCCATTCGTCACCTGAGGAACCATCCCCCCCTGGCCCAGGTGCCGATTTTGGCGTTGACGGCTTTGGCGATGGCGGGCGATCGCGATGCCTGTATCGCAGCGGGAGCTAACGAGTACATGACCAAGCCCGTGCGCCTCAGACCCTTGACGGAGATGATTCAACAGCTCCTAGGGCAGGGGGGCTAATCACCATGACCGCCGCCAAGAACATCCTGGTCATTGATGACGAGCCCGATAATTTTGATGTGCTGGAGGCGTTTCTCAGCCATAGCGACTATCGCCTCAACTATGTTGCCGACGGTCCCCGCGCCCTCAATCTGCTTCAGACCTATCAGCCCGACGCCATTTTGCTGGATGTGATGATGCCAGTGATGGATGGGCTAGAGGTGTGTCGTCGCATCAAAGCCCAGGAACAATGGCGGGCCATCCCGGTGATCATGGTGACGGCCTTAACGGCTAAGGAAGACTTGGCCCGCTGCCTTGCCGCTGGGGCCGATGACTTCATCAGCAAGCCTGTGAATGGGGTTGAACTGCAAGCCCGACTGCGGGCGATGCTGCGCCTCTACGAGCAGCACCAGCACATCCAACACCTGAACCATTCCCTGGCCCGCCTCAATGCTTCCTTGCAGGAATTTAACCAAACCCTAGAGCAGCGGGTGCGGCAAAAGACCGCCCAGCTACAACACCTGATCGACTACGATGCCCTGACGGGGCTGCCCACCCGCGCCTTCTTGAGTCGGCGGCTAGAAAGTGTGTTGCAGCAGCGATCGCACATCGCCGCTCTGCCCAGCCATGTCCTGTTGCACCTAGACTTTCAGCAATTTCGCCTGATTAACGACTCCCTGGGTTACGACATTGGCAATCAGTTGCTGGTGGCCATTAGCGAACGATTGCGCACCCAGCAGCGGCCCCAAGACCTCCTGGTGCGATTGGGGGGGGATGAATTTGGGATTTTGCTCAGCGGCATCCACGACCGGGCCGAGGTGGCGGTCTTCGTGGAGAATTTGCTGGAGAGTTTTAATCAGCCCTTTGTGGTGGAAGGCTATGAACTGTTTGCCGCCGCCTGTGTCGGGGTGGCCTTTGAGGATGGCCGTCACCTGCACGCCGCTAAATTTTTGCAGGATGCCGAGATCGCCATCCACCGAGCCAAGGACAAAGGCCCCAATGGCTGCGAATACTTCCAGCCCGCCATGTACGATGCCGTCAACCAGCGGCTGCAACTGGAAACGGATCTGCAACGGGCGATCGGCAACCATGAGTTCACCGTTTTCTATCAGCCCATTTGGCGTTTAGAACCCTTAGAAATTGCCGGGTTTGAAGCCTTAATTCGCTGGCAGCATCCCACCCAGGGCATGGTTTCCCCCGGTACCTTCATCCCCTGTCTGGAGGAAACGGGGTTGATCGTGCCCGTGGGTCTATTTGTGCTAGAAACCGCCTGTCGGCAACTGTTGACCTGGCAGGGCCAATATGCCCAACCCCTGTTTATGAGCGTCAACCTCTCGG
>JAQCHG010000128.1 GCA_027619675.1 Cyanobacteriota bacterium | reverse complement strand
GGTGCCTGTCGTCGTCTGTTGAGTGGTGACGCGACCCTGGAGCCCCTTTTCCCCTGGCATCTCAATCAGGTGGGGATATTGACGGCGCAACCACTGGGCCTTGGTGGTGGCCCCCCACAGTTGATAGCAAAAATGGGCGCGGTTGAGGTGGGCCGCTGCCGCAATCGGCTGCCCCAAGTTCAGATACAGGCCCCCGAGGCATTCATGGGCGATCGCCTCATCCGTTACCCGGCCATGGCGCTGGGCCAGGTGCAGGGTCTTTTGAAAGTTTTTCAGGGCCAAGGGGAGCCGCCCCCGCTGTCGGGCCACCTCCGCCTCCAGTAACCAGTGGGCGGCGGCGTAGTTTTCGGGGGCGTGGGTAGCCCACCGACGAAATTGTCGCCGGGCCTGCCGCAGATATCGGCCATATTGTCGCCGTTGCCGCCGACTGGCCTGGGGCCAATGGGCCAACTGACTAAGGGCGATGAACAGGGTGTGGAAGGCCATGGTCGGGGCACTCACCGCCGCATCCAAGAAGGGTTTGGCCCGTTCCGCCTCCACCAGGGCTTGATCCGGCTGGCCCAGCAGGTAATACCACCGCAAACGATAGCTGCTGGCCAGAAACGCCCCGGTGCGATCGCCGCCATCCTCGGCCCCGACCGTAGACACATGGAGTTCCGGCAGACCCGCCTCTGGGAGAGGGGCGGTGAAGGAGGTTATCAACTGCTGGGTCAACCGCACCCATTTCAAAGCCGTCTGCTGCTGTAACCGCTCAATGGCGGCAGCCCCCTCGTCTAGGCGCTGGGCGATCTCCCCCAAGGGAGCTCCTGCCAGGAAGCGCAGTTGCACCGCTGTGTAAAGGGCAAAGGCGGCGTATTCTAAATCCCCCGCCGCCAAACCCAGTTGGTAGATGGTTTCCATGCGGGGGGCGATCGCCGTTAGGGGTTCCCGCCAATGGTTGATCAGGTAGTTCACCAGGAACTGGGTACGGCAGCGAATCATGGGCGACTCAAAGCGATCGGCCACCTGCAAAGCCACGCCGCCATAGCGGTATCCCGCCTCAATATCCCCCATGATCCCCGCCATCACCAAGCCATAGGAGGCAAAGGCCATGGGGGTGGGGGCAGCATAGCCCCCCCGCAGGGACCACCCTAGAATTTTGAAGGTGATCAGGGGTGACAAGTCGGGGGTGGCCACATAGGCAGAGGTACCAATGCGCTCCACCAGCGCCATGGCCGCCAAGCGGCGAGCATCCGCCATCATGGGCTGAGATCGCAGGGCTGTCTCTGACCAGCGGGCCAGTTTCATCCGCATGGCCATTAACCCCATCACCACGTAGAGCATTCGCCAGCGGCGAGGAAACCCCATCCCCAATTCCCGCAGCAGGGGCAAGGTCTGCTGCACCGCCTGCAGGGGTTGATTTTGCAAAATCGCCGCCTGGATCCGAATCAGGTGCAGGGCGGTCCACTGACTCAGGGATGGGGAGCGGGCCAAGGCCGTCTCTATCCAATCCGCCATTACGGCATACTGACCACACAAACAGGCCACTTCCGCCGCTTCCTGATGTAGATCCGCCGTCAAGTGGGGATGCTCTACCCAGCTTTGGGGACCCAAGAGGGCCAACGCCGTCTGCAAATAGGTTAGCGCTGTGTCATAGGCCGCAGAGGCTTTAGCCTGTCGCCCCGCCCGCAAATTGAGCCCCGCCAAAATCACCTGTTCTTCAATGCCCTGGGTCTGGACCTGCCCCAAATTCAACTGATTGACGATTTGGAAGAGGCGGGAGGTGGCCATTTCCTGGCTGGCGATCTCCAGCAACCGCTGCCCCACCCGGTAGTGCACCGCCGGACGTTCCACCATGGACAACAGGGAATAGGCCGCCTGCTGGATGCGATCGTGGGCAAACCGATATTGCAGGGGACGATCCATCAAATTGGCCACGGAGGTGAGCCGATAGGTGTCCCCCACGGGCATCACCAGTTCAGCCTGTAACGCCCCCCACAGGTGCTCGGCGGTCAGGTCCAGGGGTTGTTTGAGCACCCATGCCAAGCTCTGCAAATCAAAGGGGGTGCCCATACAGGCGGCCCATTGCAGTAACCGTTGACTGTCAGGGGGCAAGCGCTGCAAATTCTCCGCTAACAATTCCACCAGGTTGTCAGTGACGTTGCGTTGACGGATGGCGGCCAACTCCCAACACCAACACCCCCGTTGGGGATCGAAGGTGATCAGGCGATCGCGGTAGAGGGTTTTCAAAAACTCCCCCAAAAAAAAGGGGTTGCCCCCGGTTTTGCTCTGCAATAGGTGGGCCAAGGCGGTTGCCGCCTGCTGATCGCAGCGCAAGGCATCCATCACCAGTTCCGTAATGTCCGGCAGCGCCAAGGGGCGCAGGGGCACGGTTTCGTAGTCCCCCCCCTCCGTTCTCAACTGCTCTAGGGTGAGGGTGAGGGGATGGGTCGGGCCAACCTCGTTATCCCGATAGGCCCCAATCAGCAGCAAACTGTGGCCCTCAGGCTCCATCAGCAACCGCTGCATCAGGTGCAGGGATGCCATGTCTGCCCACTGGAGGTCATCCAAAAAGATCACCAGGGGATGCTGGGGCTGGGCAAACACCCGCACTAAGGTTTGAAGGGCCAGGTTAAATCGATTCTGGGCCTCAGCTCCCCCCACCGGGATGGGAGGCGGTTGCTCCCCCACAATCAACGCCAAGGAGGGTACGAGGGCAACCATCACCGATAAAT
This sequence comes from Cyanobacteriota bacterium, assembly GCA_027619675.1. Taxonomy (GTDB): domain Bacteria; phylum Cyanobacteriota; class Cyanobacteriia; order Phormidesmidales; family Phormidesmidaceae; genus PCC-6406. Next base: position 3,259 of record JAQCHG010000128.1, on the reverse strand, counting down.
TACTCCCCAACTGTCGCTGGAGGTGCGATCGCCACTGGTCTAAGCGCTGATCCGATTCCGTCAACACCTGGTTCACTAAATCGGTAAAGGCGTTAATAAAGGCCCGATAGGGGACATTCCGCTGGAGGGGATCAAACTTCCCGCCAATTAAGTAGCCCCGCCGCCCCGTAATGGGCTGGTACACCAACACCGATTTGCCAATGCCAGAATAGCCCGCCACCAACACCAAATGTCGCGGCCCCGCTGTCTTGGGGGGATCCTGCGTCACCGCTCCATCCACCGCCCCAGGGCTAACCCGCTCAAAGGCCGCCAAAATTTGGGCCACCTCTGTCGATCGCCCGTACAGCTTTTGGGGAATCTGAAATCGGTCCGAAACATCTGCGGTACCCAGCGGAAAGGTCATTGTCCGCTGTTCCACCGTCAGTCCCTGGCAGCGCCGTAAATCCGCCAACAGTCCCCGCGCACTCTGATAGCGTTCTTCCGCCCGTTTAGCTAAGAGTTTTTGGATAATGTGGGCGATCGCCGTCGGCACCTCTGGAGCCACCGTAGAGGCTAACGGAGGGGTGCGGGCAATATGGGCATGGATCAGTTCCAGCGGATCCTGGAACTGAAACGGCGGTTGCCCCGTCAACATTTCAAAGAACGTCGCCCCCAGGGAATAAAAATCGCTGCGATAGTCGAGGGCACGATTCATGCGCCCCGTTTGCTCCGGCGAGAGGTAGGGCAGCGTCCCCTCCAAAATGCCCACACCGCTAACCATCGGCGTTTCTCGGGAGAGTTGGGACGCGATACCAAAATCAATCAGCCGCAGTTCATGGGTAAGGGGATGGATGAGAATATTGGCGGGGTTGATGTCTTTGTGGATGATATGGGCCTCATGTACCCTCCCCAGAATTTCCGTCAGGGCGATCGCCAGATCCAAAAAAGCAGCGATTGTCAGCGGTTGACGGGCCATGTACTCCCCTAGGGTTTGGGCACCATAGTCCTCCAAAACAATCACAGGTCGGTGGTCTACCTGCTCTAGCCCATACACTCGCACCACTCCCGGCACTTGGCGTAAGGCATGGGTAATGGTGTATTCCTGGCGGTAGCGGGCCACTTGTTCTGGATCTGTTAGGCTACGACGCAAGGTTTTTAAAACCACAGCTTTACTATCTGCCCGACGGCTACCCCGATACACCTGGGAATGATCGCCTTCGTACAGTAGCGTCGATACCTCATAGCCTGAGATCGTCAACATAAAATAGCGCTCAAGCCCTCACCCAATCAGCCACAACCTCAATATCCACTGTCTACCCCACCAGCCAATCTTGACTAGGCTGATTCGTCTCCTCACCTCAGTAACTGTAATTTTTCCGAATGGTTAACCGACTCCTTAAGTGCGAAAGCCTGACCAGTACTGTACGGCGTCAATTTGCCAACTGTTTCCTGAGGTGAATGAGCCGAGGGGCCAGGGAGCCAGGAGGACTGTAATGCCGCCGCAGAGTACTCGGCCAGCCCTTGCCTTGGCTTCACATTAACGAGTCCTCAATTCTGGCGATGGCATCTCCTTAGCAAACGGCAAGAAAGCATGGTCATTAAGACACTCAGGCTCATGGGTAATCAGGGAAAACCTAGAGATTCCGTCTTCGCACAGTTCCCCCCTCCCCACCAGTCCACTTGAGTAATACCTCTGTTCTGACTACAATCGAGAGTAATCGTACCTTCATTGAAGATACTCATTGGTACGGGCAGTCAGTGCCTTTTCGCCTCATCCTGATTTGATGGGGAGTCTTTTGCACTGCCTGGACTTATAATTTTTCACCCACTTATTGTCTGTGGCTATCATCTCTTCCCAGCAGCCCGCCCATCCTCCTAATTCTGGGCAGGCGGGCGATCGCCCAGCCCCACCTCCACCCCCAAAATCGGAACGGGGACCCGTTATTTCCCTCGTGCGAAATACCCCAGAAAGTTCTGACAAGGCCGTGGAAGAGAGTCTCCGGCCCCAACGCATCAGGGACTACATTGGCCAAAAAGCCCTCAAAGAAGTTCTCGATATTGCCATCCAGGCGGCAAAATCCCGCCAAGAACCCCTCGACCATCTACTGCTATACGGTCCCCCCGGCCTGGGCAAAACCACCATGGCCCTGATCCTGGCCCAGGAAATGGGCGTCAGTTGCAAAATCACCACGGCCCCCGCCCTAGAACGCCCCCGAGATATCGCCGGGCTTCTCGTCAATCTAAAGCCTGGAGACGTTCTCTTCATCGATGAGATCCACCGCCTGCCTCGGGTGACCGAAGAAATTCTCTACCCTGCCATGGAAGATGCTCGCCTCGACATCACCATTGGCAAAGGCCAAAGCGCCCGCACCCGGAGTCTACCGTTGCAGCCATTCACCCTGGTGGGGGCAACCACTCGGGTCGGTGCCCTCACCTCACCCTTGCGCGATCGCTTCGGGCTGATTCAACGGCTGCGGTTTTACGAAGTCGATGAACTAACAGACATCGTGCTCCGCACCGCCCAGGTACTCAACACCCCAGTACAACCAGACGGAGCCGCCGAAATTGCCCGTCGGGCACGGGGCACCCCCCGCATCGCCAACCGCCTGCTCAAGCGGGTACGGGATTTTGTCGAAGTCAAAGCATCAGGATCGGTTACCGAGGCGATCGCCGCCGAGGCCCTAGAACTCTTCAACGTCGATCCCTGTGGCCTCGACTGGACCGATCGCCGCCTCCTTACCGTCATGATTGAAAACTTTAGCGGCGGCCCCGTCGGCCTAGACACCATGGCTGCTGCCACTGGCGAAGATGCCCAAACCATTGAAGAAGTCTACGAGCCCTACCTAATGCAAATCGGCTACCTACAGCGCACCCCTAGGGGTAGAGTCGTAACCCCTGCGGCCTGTCGCCATCTAGGCTATGACAGCCAAACCCTCCAACCCCAAGACAGCAGCAACGGACAACTCTCCCTGATGGAATAGGGATCCCCTCCGTTCCCCCAACCCCAAAATTGTCACCCCAAAACGCTACATGTGGGGTCATCTTTTTCCTTCAAACACTAATAACCTCTGTTACAACCTTAAAATCAGGGTGGATTTTTCAGCCCAGTCCAGTAAAATACAGCGGCATAGTTGCCTTCAGGTGTAGCGACCTGCAACCACCAACATGGGCTCTTTTTCAGGACTTATGCTATGACTTCTGTTGTAACTCGCCCCGATGGCCGCTACGAGCGTCTACCGGATGACGTGCGATCGTTATTGCGCGATCGATTACAGATGAT
>JAQCHG010000127.1 GCA_027619675.1 Cyanobacteriota bacterium | reverse complement strand
CCTGCTGATCCTGAGGGTCGCAACTCACCACCAGATCGGGATAACGGTATATCGACGGGGTAACCTGCACCTTGGCATCGGCAATATTGATGCGACAGCCCGCAGCCCGCACCTGAGGCCGCAGCGCCGTCAAGATATTGATAGCAATGTCATTGTGGGCCAGGGAGCCCCCCGTCATGGCCAACACGTCACCATGGACAAATTCGTAACGCATGTCCTGACGAAGTTCCCACTCCAAGTAGGTTGCGACCGTCATTCTTTGGGGTTGGGGGGTGGCAACCATGGCAAAACCCTAGGCTGGATGCTCCTATTATGGCGACGAGTCACAGTATTCAAGTCACAGTATTTATAAGAGGTTATTTGATGAGCCCTAGAGGGGCATTAGATCTCTTTCCCACTATTTCCCCATAGTTGTTGCCGCTGCCGATCTGAGGTGTAGGCGACCCTAGGTTAAGGTAACGAGTTGAAAATTTTTCTATGTTTTGGTCGAACAAACGCACCCAACAAAACCAAGCACCCCCTGGCCTTGAGGTAACCATCACGGTCTCGTTTTCAGCGGCCATCCTGCGGGAATTTGGCCACACCATTCAACATCGGATGCTTTGGATCTTGCCGCTACTAGCTGGAGGAATTGTTCTGCATTCCACCGCACCGTTGTCATCACCTTCAACGCCCCCGGTCTGTCAAACGCAGCAGTCCCCCTAGCTCCCTTGCCCCTCCGCTCCCCCGCCCCAGGAAGCGGTTCGCAAATTTACGCCGAGCGGTACTAGCGGCGGTTGAATTTGGCCTGTAGATCCTGGAGGCTGGCACTGGGGGCGGGCTTGCTGGCCTTGCCCTTGCCCTGACTGGGGCGAGGTGCGCGAGGCGGGGCATTCCCTTCCCCCGATCGCATCGACAGCCCAATGCGCTTCAGCTTCTCATCCACCTCCAGCACCCGCACCTGCACCACCTGACCCACCTTGACGATGTCCTTCGGGTCCTTGACGAACCGATCCGCCAGTTGGGAGATATGCACCAGTCCATCCTGGTGGACGCCGATGTCTACAAACGCGCCAAAATTGGCCACATTGGTCACCACCCCCTCCAGCATCAGCCCCGGTTTCAGGTCCGCCAGGGTTTGAATGTCGTCGCGGAACTGGGCCGTGACAAACTGGGCGCGGGGGTCGCGGCCCGGTTTCTCTAGCTCTTGCAGAATGTCCCGCAGGGTGGGCTCCCCCACCGTGTCGGTGACATAGCGGCGAATGTCCACCCGCTGCCCCAGCCCCGACCTCAGCGCCTGGGGATCAGCGCCCAAATCCTGCAACATGCGCTCCACAATGCCGTAGCTCTCGGGGTGGACGGCGGTGTTGTCCAGGGGATTGTCGCCATCGCGAATGCGCAAGAACCCCGCCGCCTGTTCAAACGCCTTGGGGCCGAGTTTGGGCACCTTTAGCAGGACCTTGCGATCGCGAAAGGCCCCATGCTGATTGCGGTAGGCGACGATGTTGTTGGCGATCGCCCCGCTGATCCCCGACACATAGGTGAGCAGCGCCGCCGACGCAGTGTTGAGGTCCACCCCCACATAGTTGACGCAGCTTTCCACCGTTTCCGCCAGCTTTTGCTTCAGCCGCTTTTGATCCACATCGTGCTGATACTGGCCCACGCCAATGGACTTGGGGTCGATTTTCACCAGTTCCGCCAGGGGGTCTTGCAGGCGACGGCCAATGCTGATCGCCCCCCGCACCGTCACATCCAGGTCGGGAAATTCCGCGATCGCCACCTCACTGGCGGAATACACCGACGCCCCCGCCTCATTCACCATCACCTTAATCGGCGGCTGGGGCACCGTCTTCAGCACCTCCGCCACAAAGGCATCCGTCTCCCGCCCAGCGGTGCCGTTGCCAATGGCGATCAGCTCCACCCCGTGGGTTTGGATGAGGTGCGCCAGGGTTTTCGCCGCCTTTTCCCGCTGGCCCGCCCCCTGGTGGGGAAAGATCGCCTCGTAGTGGAGAAACTGCCCCGTGGCATCCACCACCGCCACCTTGCATCCGGTGCGAAAACCCGGATCCAGAGCTAAGGTCACCTTCATCCCCGCCGGGGGGGCCAGCAGCAGATCCCGCAGGTTAGATTCAAAGGTTTGGATGGATTCCCCATCGGCCCAGGCTTTTTTCTCCGCGATGACACCATTCACCAAGGAGGTCTTCATCAGGCGGTTAAAGCCATCTTGGATCAGGGTTTGGTAAAACCGCCGCAGATCCCCCTGGCGGGTGCGGATGACTTGGGATTCTAGGTAATGCAGCACCGCCTCGGTATCGAACCCTAGATCCAGGCTGAGGATCTCCTCCCGTTGGCCCCGCAGCAGGGCCAGCAGATTGTGGGGGGCGATTTTGCTGACGGGGGTTTCGTAGGTGCGGTACAGCTCATACTGGGTGCTGCCCGCCGGGATGCTGTCGTCAATGCGGGATCGAAAACTGCCGGACTCCAGCAGATAGCCCCGCACCCAGGCCCGCAGATCCGCCCGTTCCGCCACCGCCTCCGCCAAAATGTCCGCCGCCCCTTGGAGGGCCGTTTCGACATCGGGCACCTCGTCCGTCACATAGCCCTGGGCAGCTTGGGTCAGGTTGAAGGCGACCGCCTGGGGCTGGTTCGCCGCCGCGATCGCCGCCGCCAAGGGTTCTAACCCCTTCTCCTTGGCCAGGGTGGCGCGGGTGCGGCGCTTGGGGCGGTAGGGCAGATAGAGGTCTTCGAGGTCGGTCTTTTGGGTGCAGGCGTTGATTTTGGCCCGCAGTTCGTCCGTGAGCTTGCCCTGGTCGGCAATGGATTTGAGGATGGTGGCCTTGCGGTCGCCCAGTTCCGTCAGATACTGATGGCGCTCTTGCAGGGTGCGCAACTGCACCTCATCCATGGCCTCGGTGCGCTCCTTGCGGTAACGGGCAATGAAGGGCACCGTCGCCCCTGCCGCCAACAGTTCCAGCGCTGCCGCCACCGCACGGCGGGACAGGTTCAGTTCATCAGCCAGGGTTGCAGTCAAATCAGCCATAAACGTGACGGTCAGATCGCCTCCAGAGCCATGGCCCAGGCCATGGATGAGATAGGAAGGAAATTCGGTTAACCACCCCCCTGTCACATCCAAGGATCTGTCAAATCCAGGGAGTCGGGGAACACGGGATGCTGCGCCCGGTGCAGTCTGGAGGGCGATTAGCCGGATTTGATATTAGTCTAGGGGCTATCATCCATGCCAGCCAAACCCCTGTCAGCCCCGCCCCCAGGGCTGAAGCGCCCTCACCTTGCCCACCTCTCCCCCTTGATGGCCCTATGCTGGAACGATTTGGCGTCTTTGACTTTTTCTCCTATACCCTGCCGGGGGGTATCTATCTGGCGGCAGTGCTCACCGCCCTAAAACTCTGGCCCATTGCCCCGGCCCTGGTGCCCTTCAAGCTCGACGCTCCGCTGTTGGCCATCCTGGTGGTGGTGGCCTACCTGATCGGCCTGCTGATGTCGTTGGTCACCTGGAATCCCTGGAGTCGGGTCTTTCGGGCTCAGCAGTTGGACAAAATTCTGGAGAAGCTCCAGCGCACCTATCCCGATTTGACCCTCAACATGAAGCCCACCCAGTGGCCCGTTCTCCAGGCCAATACGGCCTTTAAGGACCGGGAATTTTCCTTGGCCATTGATAAACTCCGGGCCACTAAACTGATGCTCAGCGGCGTCAGTTTGGCCCTATTTTTCTTTGCTGCGATGCTATTGGTGTATGCGATCGGCCATCCCCGCTCTCTCATCACTTGGCTGGGGGTGGTGACGGCCCTCGGAGCCTCTGCCCTGGCCATGAAAGGGAGCCGCAAGTACAAAAGCTGGACATACCACTATACGTTTGAGTTGATGATTGCCCGCGTCGTCAAGCCCGAGGATTTTGTCATCCGCAAGGATCAGTAACGGGCCAATCAACGCCCTATGCGCCCACCGCGAGGCGATCGCCCACCCTCAGGTCTCCGCGATCGCGGTGGTGGGGTGCGCCATAGTCTAGGGCAGGCCCCACGGGGACGATGCCGCTGGGGTTGAGTTCTGGCAGCCCTGCATAGTAAAGCTGCTTGACATGCACCTCGCTGCACCAGGACTGAACACCGGGAGTTTGGTACAGATCACGGCAGTAGGCCCACAGGTTGGGATAGTCCACCAACCGCCGCAGGTTGGTTTTAAACAGGCCGTAATAGGCCAGATCAAAGCGAAATAGGGTGGTGAATAGGCACCAGTCCGCCAGGGTGAGGCGATCGCCCAGCAAATACCGCTGCTGCCCCAGCACCCCTTCCCAATGGTCAAGGGCGGCAAACAATTCCGCCACCGCTGCGCTATAGGCGGTTTGGGAGGCGGCAAACCCGCTGCGGTAAACGCCATTGTTGATGGGCTGGTAGATGGCGTCGATCACAGCATCGATTTGGGGCCGTAGGCTTGTGGGATAAAAGTCACAATCGGGCTGGGTGGCCCATGCGTCAAAGGCCGAGTTGAACATCTGGATAATCTGACGCGACTCATTATTCACGATGGTTTCGGTGTGCTTATCCCACAGCACGGGTACCGTCACCCGCCCAGAATAGTGGGGCTGGGCCTTGACATACAGTTGCCAGAGATAGGCCATCCCGTAGAGGGGGTCAGGCAGGCTACCCCAGCGGTCTGAAAATCGCCAACCCTGATCGCTGATCACCGGATCCACAATAGACAGGCCGATCGCCCCTTCCAACCCCTTCAGCGATCGCAGCAGCACCGTGCGATGCGCCCAGGGACACCCCAAGGACACATAGAGGTGATATCGTCCCGGCTCAGCCTTAAACCCACTGGCACCATCCGCCGTGACCCACTGGTGAAACACCGTTGGCATCCGTTTAAACTGGCCCGATTCATCCCGCTCTGTCCAGGTTGAGGCCCATTCGCCGTCAATCAGTCGTCCTAGGGCCATGTTTTTTCTCCTTTATGGGTGGTAAGTAGGGGGCGGTGTTCCGCCCAACGGTCCTAGTCAAAGCGATAGGCGGCCATGCTAAAGGCCCCATAGGTAAACCCTTGGTGCAGTTGTCGCCCTTGCCCCCCCGCCCCCAAAGCCACAAACAGGGGCAGCAGATGTTCCGAGGTGGGGTGGTTTTTCGCCGCAAAGGGGGCATGGGTGCGGTAGCTGGCCAAAGCAGCGCGATCGTTGCGGGCGATCGCCGCCGCCAGCCAGTCATCAAAGGCGATCGCCCAATCGGGGGGCGGGCCATGGGCACCATCAAAGGCCCAGAGGTTATGGGTCGCCGCCCCACTCCCCACCAACAGCACCCCATCCCGCCGCAGGGGAGCCAAGGCAGCCCCCAGGCGCAGGTGATAGTCCGGGGTTTCCTGGGGCTGTAGGGCGAGGGGAACGACGGGAATTGAGCCCTCGGGATCCATCAATATCAGGGGCGTCCAGACCCCGTGGTCATAGCCGCGCTGATCGTCGGTGCGGGTGGGAAAGCCCGCCGCCGTCAGGCAATCCGCCACCTGCATCGCCAAGGCCGGATCCCCCGGTGCCCGATGCACCAGGGTCGATAGCTGGGGTGGAAAACCGCCAAAGTCATAGAGGGTACGGGGATGGGCCGCCGTGCCCACCGTGGGGTGGACCGTTAGCCAATGGGCAGAAATCGCCACAATGGCGCGGGGACGCGGCAAATCCCGCAATAGTCCCCGCAGAAAGTCCTGGGTCGGCCCACTGCGGAGGGGCAGGTCCGGAGCCCCATGGGACAGGAACAGGGTAGGCAGGGTCATGGGATCAGGCCATGGAGGGAACAGGGTAGGCGATCGCGCAATACCGCGCGGCGTCAAAAGTTGGAACCGTTTTCTGGCACTACCGATAGCGCTAGGGTCCCCCTGCCCCTTGATCAGGGGGGTGGCGACAGCCGGGGGATCGTGCAATCGGCTGAAACCGTTTTGGTGCGTCAGTCCTGGTCAAGTTGGAACCGTTTTATGGCACCAACGGGGGATGCGATCGTCGCCAAAGAGTC
>JAQCHG010000126.1 GCA_027619675.1 Cyanobacteriota bacterium | reverse complement strand
CGTTTGCCCTGCACCGTCAGGGGTTCGCCAATTACCCCCAGCACCACCTCGCCATCGGCCAGTTTCACCTTGCCGATCGCCAAACCAGGGGGTTCCTGCATCAAAATTACCCCCAGACCCGCTAGGGGCACATCCCACACCTCAACCGCGATCGCCCCGCCACCCTCCGCCACCCGCACCATGGCCGGATACTGATCATCAATGGACCAGAGGCGATAGGCGGGCTCCGTCTCGGTTTCGCAGTTAAACGTAGCCCCCACATTCACTAGGTTGGGGTTGAGGGCTAGCCCCCGCATCAGGGTGCCGTTGACCGCCAGTTTTAAGGTTTCTACCATGGGCCTGGGTGATATCCAGTTCGGGGCATTTCCCCAGCGGTTCCCGGCGGTTGGCGGGGCAAACCGATGGGGGCCTGGGCGCTAGCCCGCCCAGGGAAAGATTTACTTCATTGATCTGAAGTAGTCGGAGTTAATCCGATTTGCCCAGTGCCCCTGGTGCGCCAATCAGGGTACGTTTCGGTGAGCAGGTAATCACCATGATCACCAGGGTCAAAATGTAGGGAGCCGCATTGAACAGGTAATAGTAAGAATCAATGCCCACGGATTGGAAGGCCGGACCAATGGACTGGGCACCGCCAAACAGCAGCGAAGCCCATAGGCACTGGATCGGATTCCACCGGGCAAAAATCACCAAGGCTACCGCCATCAACCCCTGACCACTGGAGATGCGCTCGGTCCAGACGCCGGGAAAGTAGAGGGAAAGGCAAGCACCGCCGATGCCCGCCAAAAAGCTCCCGGCCATGATGCTGAGAAAGCGCACCTTAAAAATGGAAATCCCCATGGCCAACGCCGCATCGGGGCTATCCCCCACCGCCCGCACGTAGAGGCCCCACCGGGTGGAACGGAAAAACCACTGCATCAGGGGGGCGATCGCCACCCCGATCAGAAACAACGGGCTCACCTTGAGGGCAGACTGTACCGCTGGAATGCTGCTCCAAGCCCCCCAGTTAAAGGTAAAGAGTTGGGACGCTTGGGGTTGAATGAAGGGTTTGCCGAGGAAAAAGGCCAGACCACTGCCAAAAATAATCATGGCGATGCCCACCGCCACATCATTGACCCGGCGCTGCTGGGATAGCCAACCGTGGATGGCCCCTAAACCCATACCCGAGAGCCCCGCCACCAGCACCCCCAACCAGGGAGCCCAAAAGGACCCCACCATGTCTTGGGTCAAGAAGGAAACGCCATAGGCGCTCATGGCCCCCATCAGCAGGGTTCCTTCCAGCCCCAGGTTGATTTTGCCGCTTTTTTCGGTCAGACATTCCCCCAAACTGACGAAGAGAAAGGGGGCACTGCCCCGCAGGGTGCCTGCAATAATGCCGAGGGGAACCCCCCACCAGCCCAGCGCTTCAGTTGCCATGGTGTTGTTGTGGTGATGGACAAAGGGGCAGCGTCATCCCCTGGTTAGGGTCCGCCGCTGCCTCAACTACGATCGCACCCCTAGGGGGCGTCATCAATTCAGGGTGAACGTCTGGCTAGAAAGCCAAAATTGCGCCCTAGGACACCGCCTTCTCTTGGAACCAAGGCAATCGCCCATAGAGGGAATCGCTAAACAGCACGCAGAGGAAGACAATGCCCTGGAATACCAGCACCGTGGCATCGGGCAGATTGTGTGATCGCTGCAAAATGCCGCCGCTGGCCAAGATGCCCCCCAGCAAAATCGCCACCAGCACCGTAGCTAGGGGATTATGGCGCGACACAAAGGCCACCAAAATGCCCGCATAGCCGTAGTTGGAAACCAGGGAAGCATTCAGGCGTTTCTGCACCGCTGCAATTTCCACCATGCCCGCCAACCCAGCGCAGGAGCCCCCCAGGAAGCAAACCGCTAGGGTGAGCTTGCCTACGGGTAGCCCCGCAATGCGGGCGGCGCGAATGTTGCCCCCAGCGGTGCGGGCGGCAAAGCCAAAGGTGGTGCGCTGGATCAGCACATAGGCAATGAGACAGGCAATCAGCCCATAAATCAGACCAAAGTGAATGCGGCTCCCCGGTAGGTTGCCAATCCACAGGCCCGGATCTAGCTCAGCGGAGGAGGGTTTGGTGACAAACTCCGCATCCCGCATCGGCCCTTCCACCAAATGGTTCATCAGGGCAATGGCGATGTAGTTGAGCAACAGGCTGCTGATGGTTTCGTTAACGCCTCGGTAATGGCGCAACGCCCCCGCCAACATAATCCAGAGGCCGCCGCCGCAAAGGGCGGCGATCGCCATCAAGATTTGAGTCAGGGGGGCGGGCAACCCAGTGCCCAACTGTAAACCCGCCACCACGGCGGCCAAGCCCCCCATCACCAACGCCCCCTCGTTGCCGATAATCACCAACCCCAACCGGGCGGGGAGGGCGGTGCAGAGGGCGGTCAACATCAGGGGAGAGGCCCGGATCAGGGTGTTTTGCCAAGCGCTCCAGTTGCCAAAGGCGGCTTTGTAAATGGAGCCATAGACGGCAAAGGGGTTGGCCCCGGAAAAGGCACAGAAAATCCCAAACAGGATCAGGGCCGATAATAGGGCCGCCACCGGCAGGGCGACGGCCTCTAGGGGCTGTCGCCAGCGCTGGAGCCAACTGACAGGAGATGGGTTAGGGGCTTGAGCGATCGCCATGGCTAGCCTTCGATACTGCCTTGGACGCCTTCGATCAGGTAGTCCATTTTCTCCAGCTCAATGTTGTCTTGCTTGTAGCCCTCACCTTCGGGGACGACTACGTTGCCGTTGTTATCCTTGAGACCACCGGGATAGATGATCAACTCACCCTTGATCAGCTGATCCTTAGCGGCGTCGGCAGCGGCCTTGGCTTCCTCAGAAACCGCAGGGCCGTAATCCGAGAGCTTACAGAAGTTGTCCGCCAAGCCCCCCCGCAGGATGTGGGGAATGTCACCGGCCATCAGGGTTTTACCCGCCAAGAACTCTTCCCCGAGGCGGGTGTAAATGCTGGACCAATCCCATTCAGCCCCGGTCAAGTAGCCCTCAGGGGCCAACGGTGCCTGGTTGGCGTGGTAGCCGGAGGAGAAAATGCCCCGCTTTTCAGCGGTTTCCATCACCACCTTGGGGCTGTCTACGTGACAGGTGACCACGTCAATGCCCTGGTCCGCCATGCTGTTGGTGGCTTCCGCCTCCTTCACAGGCTCCGCCCATTCCCCGGTGAAGATCACCTGGGTGGTGATGTCGGGGTTAACGGACTTGGCCCCGAGGGTGAAGGCGTTGATGTTGCGCAACACCTGGGGAATGGGTTTGGCCGCCACAAACCCCAGTTTGCCGGATTTACTGGTGGCTCCAGCCACCACCCCCGCCACGTACTGGGCCTCGTCAATGTAGCCAAAGTAGCTGCCCACATTGTCGGGGTGAACACCCTCTTGATAGAGCCCCCCGGCATGGAAGAACTGCACATCGGGGAACTCGGTGGCCAATTCCAAAATGTAGGGATCAAAGTAGCCAAAGGAGGTGGGGAAGAGCACCTTGGCCCCATCAATTTCAATCATGCTGCGCATGGTTTCCGCCACCGCCGTGGTTTCAGGCACGCTGGCCTCTTCCACAATCTTGATGCCAGCGACATTGGCAGCCATGGCGGCAGCCCCTTCAGCGTGGGCTTGGTTGTAGCCAAAGTCATCCTTGGGGCCAACGTAGATAAAGCCCACCATGAGATCTTCGCCACCCCCCGCACTGCTGTCGCCGGGGGCACTACCCGCATCAGTGCCGGGGCTACAGGCGGTGCCAAATTTGGTCACCACACCGAAGGCCGTCGTCGCCATCAAACCGCGAACCACCTGACGCCGAGAAAACCGAGGCTGCCTGGGATATGCCATTGCTTAAACCCTTTACCCGCGAAAACACTAGCTTTGAATACGGTAGACGGGGCGATCGCCCATTCCCCATGGGTCAAAAGCAGGTACTCACCTACTGTTGGCCGCCAAGATATCGAGCAACACCACACCTGACCCCTAGGATTCAGAAAGACGAGCAATGATTTTGTATCGAAAATTGCTTTCTGTCTCCAGTGGCCCTCCATCTGGGGCAGACTAGCCCAAAAATTCTCAATCCAAGGCATTGCGATGGATAGCAGCCCCTGAATATCCCAAAATTTCGCGGAATTTACCCCATGGCATGCCGCATGACCCCACCTGCTCCTGTAAGCGCTCTAGGGAACGGGAACCGCTGCACAACAGGGGTTATAGCGGTCATTGATACCAGGCCCTAGATCGATCTCTGTCCCCAATGGTCCCCCATGGCGTAGCCCGCTGGGGACGCCCATCGCGGGCTAGGATGAAACAGCACCTTTTCCATCCGACGCGGTTATGGGCAACACCTTCGGCCATCTGTTTCGCATCACCACCTTTGGCGAGTCCCACGGGGGCGGGGTGGGGGTGATCATCGATGGTTGCCCGCCCCAGGTGGAGATTTCTGAGGCGGAAATTCAGGCGGAGTTGGATCGCCGCCGTCCTGGCCAAAGCAAAATCACCACCCCCCGCAAGGAGAGCGATCGCTGCGAAATTCTCTCCGGCGTCTTTCAGGGCAAAACCCTGGGTACCCCCATCTCCATCCTGGTGCGAAACAAGGACACTCGGCCCCAGGACTACAGCGAGATGGCCACCACCTATCGCCCGTCCCATGCCGATGCCACCTATGACGCTAAGTACGGCATCCGCAACTACCAGGGGGGCGGTCGTTCCTCAGCGCGGGAAACCATTGGTCGGGTCGCCGCTGGGGCGATCGCCAAAAAGATTTTGCACCAATACGCTGGGGTGGAGGTGATTGGCTACGTCAAGCGCATCCAGGACATCGAGGCCCCCATTGACCCCAGCACCGTTACCCTGGCCCAGGTGGAAAGCAACATCGTCCGCTGCCCCGATGCCGATGTGGCCCAGCGCATGATTGACCGGGTGGAGCAGATCCGCGATCAGGGGGACTCCATTGGTGGGGTGGTGGAATGTGTGGCTCGCCAAGTGCCCAAGGGGCTTGGAGCCCCCGTTTTCGACAAGCTAGAGGCGGATTTGGCCAAAGGAGTGATGTCCCTACCCGCCAGCAAGGGGTTTGAACTGGGCTCCGGCTTTGCCGGGACCCTGCTGACGGGCAGCGAGCACAACGACGAGTTTTACATGGACGACAACGGCCAGTGGCGCACCCGCACGAACCGCTCTGGCGGCACCCAAGGGGGCATCACCAATGGCGAGGATGTGGTGATTCGGGTGGCCTTTAAGCCCACCGCCACCATCCGCAAGGCCCAAAACACCGTCACCCAATCTGGGGAAGAGACGGTGCTGGCGGCGCGGGGTCGCCATGATCCCTGTGTGTTGCCTCGGGCGGTGCCCATGGTGGAGGCGATGGTGGCTCTGGTGCTGTGCGATCACCTGCTGCGCCACCATGGCCAATGTCGCCTGTTGGATCCCGCTTAGGCCCCGCCTCGGGCGCGTTATTGATGACGGGTGAAGGCTTGGCTGGAGCCCCGTGGCTGTGTCCGCGATGGAAATCTCGCTAGTTGAGCTTGGCGCGAATAACCCTACCTTCTGACTCCCTATCTCCCATGCTCCTCATCTCCCCCACCCAAGGAAACGGTGCCGCGCTGGACTAGGGACCGTCGCCGTAGAGCCACAGGGTTGCTGGCATGATCTGACATTAGTTGATGGCTGCCCCTAGATCCCGTCTAAAACTTGGGGCCTGCCCCATTCGTGACGATAGGTTTTAAACAGTTATGGTTTCCCCCAGCATCGGGGTGTCTACCCCCAGTTCTGATCAGCACTATGGCGATCGCGCCATTCAGCAGGCGATCGCAGAGCCCTTGGAAAAGTGGCCCAATCCCTCTGAAAATGCCTACACCATCCACCTAGAACACCCTGAATTCACCGCCCTTTGCCCCCGCTCGGGCTACCCCGACTTTGGCACCATGGTGGTGGACTATCAGCCAGGGGACTGGGTGATTGAGCTGAAGGCCTTCAAGCTCTACATCAATGGCTTTCGAGACCAGCGCCTCAGCCA
>JAQCHG010000125.1 GCA_027619675.1 Cyanobacteriota bacterium | reverse complement strand
TATTCCTTGACCGCCTTGACGATGTCCTTGATGGTGTCGGCGTCTAGACCTTGAGCGAGGGCAAACTCGGCCACACGGGCGCGATCGCCCTGGGAGAGGATCCGCAGCTCATAGAGAACATCGCTACCCCGTTGGCCATAGTGGGTCTCCACCGCCGCCGTCGCCCCCCCCTTCAGCACCGAGTCGTAAACCTGGGTGGCCACCACGATCTGATTTTGCTGAATGGGCTCAAACCCGGTGTCCTCAAAAATTTTCTGGGGGCTTAGACCTGCCTTCTGTAACGCCTGACAGGCCCGCCCCCACGCCACCCAGTTGCCTTCCTTACGGCGCAGTTGTTGGGTCAACGCTTCAACATTAATCTCGGTGGAGCTAGGGTCGGGAGACGGGGAAGACACCATGGACACAATCGCGATCGATAAACGCCTATGGCTCGACTCTAGCGTGTTTCTAGGGACCGTCAGCAAGGGCCGCCAGAATTCTGATGGTGGACGATGGCAGCCTCTAGTACCGCACGGCGTAAATTTGCCAACCGTTGCCTGGGTGGGGGAATGGAGGGGCCAGGGAGCCATTTCAGAAAATTCAGAAAAAGGCTTGACGCTGTGAACCCTACCGGGGCACTATTATTGATGCGTTTAACGCGGGGCTATAGCTCAGTTGGTAGAGCACCTCAATGGCATTGAGGGGGTCAGCGGTTCGAATCCGCTTAGCTCCATGGAATTCAAATAGTTTTCGGTGCTCAGAGGTGTCCAGAAGGGTTTCAGCCCTCTGAGCAAAGCTAAGCTGCCGGGTGGGTGTTGGCTGGCAGATCCAGACCATCCGCCCTATCGGGCAATCAGCCATCTGGCTGCCGCTAGGGGCTGCCAGCCATGAGCGCCAGGACCCTTGTTTTACAACGGCTACAGCCCTTAGCCCTAGCTTCCGATTCGCAAATGCTGCGCTGGCCACAAGTCTGCAACAGTGCCTGTGTGGTGGGGTTGGGAATCTGCGACTTGGTTGGCGATCGCCCAACATCGTTGCCAGCGTTATTGGTTCACGGTGCAAAAGGGCAGAGGGGGATGGGCGGAACCTGTCCGGTAGGCTTGGGCGGGAGGGCTGTTTGTGGAGGGCATGGGTATGGCGTGGGATTTGTCGTTGCGTCCGCTGAGATCGCTGACGGTGAAGCGGCGATGGCTTTGGGGGGCTAGGGTCCGCCCATGGCTGTTTGGGCTGTGGGGGATCCTGCTGATGCTGGGGCTGCTGTGGGGATGGCCGACCCCGGCCCAATCCCCAGTCGCAACGGTGGCGACGGGGCGGGGTGGGGCAGTGGCGTCGGTGGACGATCGCGCCACCCAGATTGGCCTGCAAGTGCTGCAACAGGGGGGCAATGCGGTGGATGCTGCCGTGGCCACCGCTGCCGCCTTGGGGGTGGTGGAACCTTTCTCGGCGGGCATTGGCGGAGGGGGCTTTATGGTGATTTACAACCGGGCTACGGATACCGCCGTCACGTTGGATGGCCGTGAGGAAGCCCCCGCTGCGGTCACCCCTAATCTATTCACCGACCCCGACAGCGCTACTGGGGCACCCCTGCCCTTCTATCCCCAGCGCATCAGCAGTGGCTTGGCGGTGGGGGTACCGGGGACGCCCCTGAACTGGGCCACGGCGGTGGCCCGCTACGGTACGCGCCCCTTGGGGGAGTTGCTGCAACCCGCGATCGCCCTGGCAGAGGAGGGGTTCACCGTAGACGCCACCTTTGCCCAGCAAATTGAGCGCAACCGCGATCGCTTCGCCGCCTTCACCAGCACCCGCGACCTGTATCTGCCCCAGGGGGAGGTGCCCGCTGTCGGTAGCCGCTTTCGCAATCCTGACCTAGCCCGCACCTATCGTCAGTTGGCCGATGGGGGCATGAACCCCTTCTATCGGGGGGAGATTGCCCAGGCGATCGCCCAAACGGTGCAAGTGCCCCCCACCGTGGCGGATCCCCCCTTCCGTGTCTGGCCGGGGGCCATGACCCTAGCGGATCTGGACCGCTACGAAGTGCGGGTGCGCCCCGCCTGGGAAACGGACTATCGTGGCTACCACCTCTACGGCATGGGTCTGCCCAGCAGTGGCGGCATCACCGTGGGGCAAATTCTCGATCTGCTGGAAACGGAGGCTTTGGGGGCAATGGATCGCGCCCCAGCCCTGCACCGCTTACTGGAGGCGGAACGGCTGGCCTTCGCCGATCGCAACACCTACCTGGGAGACCCCGAATATGTGGACGTGCCCCTGGCGGGCCTCACCCAACCGGACTACCTGGCCCAGCGCCGGACCCTCATCCCCACGGCAGGCCCCCCCAACGAAGGGGAATATGTCGCGCCAGCGGGCAATCCCTTGCCCTTCCAGGAAGACCCCAGCCCCAGCCTCACTACCTTGCCTACGGTGGCCCTCAATTTCGGTCCCGAGGGGCAATCCACCACCCACCTGACTGTGGCGGATGCCCAAGGGCTGATGGTCTCCTACACCCTGACCCTAGAGTCCACGGGGGGCTCCGGCATCGTCGTCCCCGGCTATGGCTTCATTCTGAATAACGAGTTGACGGACTTCTCCACCGCCGTCCCTGGTCCCAATGTGCCGGAGCCGGGGAAGCGGCCCCGCAGCAGCATGGCCCCCACCATTGCCATCGCCCCCAACGGTGATGGGGTGGCCTTTGGCTCCCCCGGTGGCTCCACCATCATTACCACCGTGGCGGCCATTGCGGTGAATCTGGTGGATTTTGGGATGGATCTGGCGGGGGCGATCGCGGCCCCCCGCTTTTCCCAACGCAACGGTGGCCTCACCCTGGTGGAGACCACCCTCCCAGGGGCCGACACCCTCGCCCATCACCTATGGGAAACCGGCCATAAATTGACGGAAACCGATGAAATTGGGGCGGCTACGGGCATCTTTGTCAAGGCTGATGGCACCTTCACCGCCGTGGCTGAACCCCAGCGGCGGGGAGGGGGTAGCGCCGCAGCCCTGCCCTGAGGGAATTTACCCTTTGGCAAAATCTATCTCAAGAAATGTTGCAGATCTGCCAGAGAATAATTAACATGTCTTTACAAGGGTGAATTGAACACCCCCATCCCTTGAAGCAAAGAGGTCCTTGTCATGGCTGAAGAACAAACCAAGTTTGGCTTTACTCAATTCGCAGAAAACTGGAATGGCCGTCTGGCTATGCTGGGTTTCACGATCGGTCTGGCTACCGAACTGCTGACCGGCAAAGGCATCCTGGCTCAACTGGGCCTGATGTAATCCCTTCCAGAATTTGCAGCGATCGCGGTTTGTGGTCTACCGCGACGCTCTCCACCGCCGACTCCTTTTAGGGGCGGCAACCTCAGGAAACTACAGTCAGAGAGTATGGGGGCAGACAACGTCTGCCCTTTTTTGTGGCTTGTTGCCTCCACCGATCAACCGTGGCCAGCCGTATGGTCAACAAAACAATGGTCAACAAAACAAAAGCAGGGGATGCGCTCAGCGCATCCCCTGCTTGCTATCGACGCGGTGCTTTAGTGTGGGTCAGTTCCCCTGGGGGAACGGTTCCCGGTTGAGGGTTAGAGGCTGAGCCCTTCGGCAGCCTGCACCCGCTCCACCTGTTTCTTCTTCAGCACCAGCATGATCTGGGTCAGCATGATTGCGGCCACAAAGGCAATCAGACCCTTAATGCGGCCAGAGCTTTGCAGCACGATTTCCGCGTCCACCTGACCAAAGCCACCGACGTTGGGATCATTGGTGAGGGGAGTGCCAGCGGCCACCGTGTCACCTTCGGAGACCACCAGTTCTGGACCAGCAGGCACAGATTTCACCACCGCATCCCCAGACTCAGGCTGGATGGTGACACTGTAGCCACCTGCATCCACCGCTTCGATGGCGGTGATGGTGCCAGCGGCGGGGGCGGTCACCATGATGTTGTTGGTGTTTTGCCCGGTGGGATACACTTGGCCCCGGCCTCGGTTGCCGCCCACATGGACGGCGTATTTGCCGAATTTCACGTTCTTATCCTGGCTGGGATCAGGCGACAGGATGGGGAAAACGATTTCTTGGTACTGCTCACCGGGGAGGGGACCCACGATGATGATGTTTTCCTTGTCTTCGGCGTAGGGCATGAAGTAGGTGCTGCCTACTTCTTCCTTGATGTCTTCAGGGATGCGATCGGGGGGAGCTAGTTTGAAGCCTTCCGGCAGCATCAGCACGGCACCCACATTCAGGCCACCCTTAGAGCCATCCCCCAGCACCTGCTGAGCATCCAGGTCGTAGGGAATTTCCACCACGGCTTTGAACACGGTGTCGGGCAAAACCGCTTGGGGCACCTCGACCCGAGTGGGTTTTGCGCCCAGGTGGCAGTTGGCGCAGACGATCCGGCCTGTGGCTTCCCGAGGGGACTCGTAGTTTTCCTGGGCCCAGAAGGGATAGGCTTCAGCGGGCTGGGGTAGCACTAAGCTGCCGGAGAGGGCAATCATGGCTGTGGCGATCGCGATCGCCGCAGATTTCACATAGGGGCGCAACCAGCCTGCGGCGGGGCTGCACCAGTTCAGTAACGCACGCATCTTCATTAGGTATCAGCTATCGAGGGATGTCCAAACAACACAGCAGCCGCTGGTTAATGCGCAGCCACAGGCAACTGAATTTAGGGGTGTCATCCATGAATGTCAGCACCCTTGCTGTAGAACGACCAGAGTCCCTAGCCCTAAAACAAGGACGGGGGTAATGCTGATCCAGCAAGGCTTTCACCCATAGGTGACGACGCGCCCTAAGCCCACCAGGGGGAATCGCCAGTGCGAAAATCCGTTTCTGTCCATTCCGACAGGGACACGGTATCGCTTTCCGTCACATCGGCATGGGCCAAGGCCAGGGAGAGGGGGGCGGGGCCGCGCACCACTTTACCCGTGGCATCGTATTGAGAACCATGGCAGGGGCAGATGAACTTGTTTTCACTGCCGTTCCAGGGCACCACGCAGCCGAGGTGGGTACACACCGAGTTGATGCCATAGTTTTCGAGTTCGCCCCCATCGGTGACCACAAGGTAGGTGGGGTCGCCCTTCAGTCCTTGCACAAGGACGCGCTCACCAGGGGTGTGGTCGGCCAAAAATTGGCTGGCGATCACATCCTTACCGAGGGAGTCCTTGGCCAAGATGCCCCCGCCGGCAGACCCGCTGGAGGGGGGGACAAAATATCGAATCACCGGATACAGCATGCCGCCTACGGCCCCCGACGCAGCCCCAAGGGTGAGGAGGTTCATGAACTGGCGGCGTCCCAAATCGGGGACATCAGACATTCCAGACGCTTGTGTCATATTCCAGGCAGGGTGTTCCGTTCAGTACAAACTACAGTCGCTCAGGACGGCGGGATGCCCCCAAGCAGAGGCTTGAAGACCCGTTGGGACTGGTCTCAATATGGTTCTCTAGCCCTGGGGAGGAGAACCTGTATGAGTCCCTCGTCACATAAGTTTGCAGACTTCCACAGGTATTATTACATTCCGGCGTCTCCGAAATCTCCTGCTCCCTTGAGAAGCCGCCATCCCGCTAGGGACAAGGCGGCTGTGGGGCTCAGAACCCAGGGGGCGATCGCCCGGTAAGATGCCTGCAAACCTCGGGGGTGATCGCCAATGAAGCGGTTTTGGTGGGCGGTTGACGGCATTACCGATGGGGCCAACGGCGATCGCCCCACCCCGGCTCCTCACCCCTGATCAAGATGTGAAAAAATGTTAACGCTGCGGTGTTGGAGCGCCCCATGACCGGCAAGGACCTACAGGCACTCATTATTGACAAGTGGGGCTATTCCTTTGATGTGCAGTTCCGTCAACTCCAGGGGCAGGTGTTTTTCCAAGTCATGTGGCGCTACTTGGAACAAGCCTCCTTTCCCATGGATGAGGCGGAATATCTGGCCCATTTGGATGACATTGCGACCTACTTGGTCGGGTGGGGCCAAGCCGACCATGTGCGTCAGGTGATTATCGAAACCCGCGATCGCCCCCGCCTTGGCAAAGCGGTCAGCATTCCCCTAGACCTGGGGGCGCGGGCC
>JAQCHG010000124.1 GCA_027619675.1 Cyanobacteriota bacterium | reverse complement strand
GATCAACGGGTACAACCCCTACGGCATGAACAACCTGTCGGTGTGGGCTTGGATGTTCCTCTTGGGGCACCTGGTCTGGGCAACGGGCTTCATGTTCTTGATCTCCTGGCGGGGTTACTGGCAGGAACTGATCGAGACCCTGGTGTGGGCTCACGAGCGCACCCCTCTCGCGAACCTGGTTCGCTGGAAGGACAAGCCTGTGGCTCTGTCCATTGTGCAGGCCCGGCTCGTTGGGTTGGCCCACTTCACTGTGGGGTACATCATCACCTACGCGGCCTTCTTGATCGCCTCCACGTCGAGTCGATTTGGCTAGCGGTCTAACCGCTTAGGCCCTCTAGGCTGGGGGCATCCAAGGATGTCCCTAGCCTTCTCCCCCCGCCTATGGGGTTGGCACGGTTGCTCCCGATGGGGACGATTCTCTGCCTTAACTATCAGCATTTTGGAAGGAACTGCGGGTTTTCAGAAACGCCCCCTTCATCGTTGTTCTGAAAATCCTCTACCGGCTTGAGACGCATGGAGACTCTCCGCGCCTCTTGGGTCCTGGTTCTTCGGGGTAGTTGGACCAGGACCTTTACTCTTCCGTTGGGGTCGAGGCGATCGCCACATACCGCCCCCCCCAACCGATACAGCTTTCTCCTCTTGTGGAGAAATTACCCCCCCATGGAGGCAAGTCCCAACATGACAAATCAAGTGGTTCAGCCCTATCAGGGCAATCCAGAATTGGGCCATCTTTCGACGCCCATTAGTGATTCGGCATTTGTGCGGGCCTTTATCGGCTCATTGCCCGCCTACCGCAAGGGCATGGCCCCCCTCACCCGAGGTTTGGAAATCGGGTTGGCCCATGGCTACTTTCTGGTGGGGCCAGAGGTGGTTGTCGGCGCACTGCGGGATTTTGACGCAGCTCCCTATCTCGGTGGTTTGGTGACGGCGATCGCTATCGTCCTGCTGGGTACCGCTGGCATGAATGCCCATGGCCTGGTGTCCCTGAAGCCCGCCGCTGAAGTGCCCGACGAAACCGACGCCCTCAAGACTTCGGAAGGTTGGAGCGAAATGGCCGCAGGCTTCTTCATCGGTGGTATGAGCGGAGCATTTATGGCCTATTTCCTGCTGGCCCACTTTGAAGAGATCAACGCCATCTTCCGGGGCTTTGTCAACTAACCCGTCTCAATCTCGCTTTAACACTGTACCGATACTAAACCGACGGAGATTTTAACCATGGATGGAACCTACGCTGCTTCTTGGCTGCCCTGGATCATGATTCCAGTGGTGACGTGGCTGATGCCCGCCGCTGTGATGGGGTTGCTCTTCTTCTATATCGAGAGCGATGCGTAATGGCTGGATAACTGTCCCTTGTTAAGGGTTGGGATTCTCGATTCTCTCTCTGCAGCGCAAAGTGCGAAGAGACGCGGCGATCGCGTCTCTTTTTTTATGCTTTTGGACGCAGTTGACGCCCGCAGTCCCGCCCAAGGGGGCGCTACGGATCCCTGGTGACTGGATAGACTCTGCCCCCTTCACTTATGGCAGCACCCTATCCCATAGGCCAGGGTTATCAATGGGTTTGAAGAATCCGTCGCGACAGCTTGGCAAAAAAGCGGCTGTCGCCAGCATCGGACTATAGACTATTTAGTATGGGGAATCGAAAAACCATAGATTTATATTCGGATTTTTCACCCCCCTTCGGGCCTTGGGCCGTCAAGTCCAAGCCGCCTACTCACAACAGGTGTTACTGCTATGCCGTCCCGTCATGGTGGCTGGGGCCTCCTCCTCCCGAGCAGGGATTGCCCCCTGCTGAGACGGGATGCCCCGTCCCCAGAGATGACCGTTTTTACCCAACCTGAGCCCTAATCCCCCGTTGCGACTGGAGCGGAACCCATGCCCAAACTCGACACTACCCCCATTGAAACCACCGAAGGTTGGATGGTGCAGGTCTACGATCGCGATCGGCGACTCATTTGTCTCATCGAACCTTCCCACGGGTGGGCCTTCTTTTTCGGCTGCTTGCTGGGGTTCCTGGTGACCGCCGTCGGTTTCAGCCGCGCTAACCCCTCGACCCCCGTCTCCACAACCACCCCAGAAGCCCCTGTGGTCGCCCCGCTCCAGGTGGAATAGCAGGACTAGAGCGCCTAAAGTTCCAGGGTTTGCCGTAGCAGGGCTTCATCCTCGGAACTGAGGTGAAAACGTTCTTTTTCGATATCTCGAATCCAGCTTTGGCTTTTGCCCATGCGCTCTGCCAAGGCCCGTTGGGTCAAGTTTTGCCCCTGACGGGCGACTTTGATGGCATGACCAGAGAGGTGCCGGGGGGACTGTGATGGGGGATGGTGATGCTTCGGGCGAGAACGGCGACGTTTAGCCGATGGGCGGCGCACCGTTTGCTGCCAGAGTTCCGGCAGATCAAATCCCAGTAGACGGGCGTTCAAAAGCCGGACCCACTTATCCCGAGGGGCAATGTCGGTGAGGCTGAGATCCCGATGGGCATCCTCTGTCCAAAAGTCCAGGGCCGCATCGGCATCATCGGGAATCGCCGCCACCCGTGCCCACAGGGGTTGAATTTCGGGGGGGTAGGTGTCTGGATCAAACTGGGGACTGAGGCCGTAGTAGTAGAGGGTTTCGAGATCACTTTCAAAGGTGTTAAGCAGGCGCTTGTGGGCACCGCGAACGGTGGTGGCTTCGGTTAAACGGGCCTCACCATAGGCGATGCGCAGCAGGGTACGCACCGTCATGCGATGCTCACCCCCGAGGCGCAGTTTAAAGAGTAGCCACAACAGCAGTCGAATTGCCCCTTCGTGCTGCTGCCAATGGCCCATCACCTCCGCAATTAAAGACTGGGGTAGGGAACTGTATTGGTAAAAGGCGGCTTGATGGGGATAGCTCTGTTTATTGAGAAAATGCTTGGCCCAAATGCCGCAACGGATAGTAAAGCCCAGACCAATGAGGTAATGGCCGCCTTGGTCATCGGTCTCAAAATAATATTGGGTGTCGAGCAGATGCCAAACGGGGTGTTCCGCTAGGTGAAAGGACGGCACTTTGCCCTGGCGGGGCCAGTCGATTTCCACCAGAATTTGACAGGCTTGGTGGACCAGATTTTTCAGGAGGGTCAGTCTCTGGAGTTTGGTCAGATCTTTACGTTTATCTAGCCCTAGACATTGCTCTAGGTGTTGATCGTTGAGGGTAAAGGTATCTTGCCAGGGGCAATCGACGGTGGTGGCGTAGGCGGCAAATATTAGATGAACACAGGTGGCGCGAATGTCAAAACCCGCGATCGCGGCCCTCACGTCAGAGGCCGCCATCGGCACGGGGCACGGGGCTTCTGGATCAGCTGCTAGCCGAAAGGTCATGGCCCCCCGCCCCCGATGGACAGAGCGGGGATAATAGCCGCGATCGCCCGTATCCACTTGCCAAGGGAGACTATCCCGCTGGGCCAAAATATTACAGGTTTCCCACACCACCAGCGAAGAGGCGAAAGGGGTGGTTTTACCATTGAGAAAAATATTGGGAATGGCGGCGGGCAGCAATGTGCTTTTATAGCGCCCTTTTTTAGGGATGAGAGGTGCCAGTGAGCCCACTTCACAGGCATCTAGGCAACGGGGGACGGCAAAGTCTCGACAACCATCACAGAGGGTGGGATCGATCCAATAGCCTTCATCGTTGGCTTTGGTCTTAATAGCATCTTTAGGACACAATGGCCCACAGCGACTGCAAAGGATACATCCGTTTTGAATCGTGTAGGTCATAGATCTAAAGACCACTTAAGGGCAGGTTAAAATCAAGGCATGAACTGAATAAAAAATCGCATCTTTGCTATCAGCATGGCGACGCACTTTTGACGCCATTAATTCAATTTGTTTCAAGGGTAGACGTAGGATCCTGAGAGGCATTAGGCTCAGAAGCGCGTTGTGCCAGCCCTAATGCTGTTAGGTGTAACAGCTTAGAGACCACCAGCGCAACGGAGATCAATTGAGTTTAATTATTTTTTAAAGCCCTTCAAATATGAGTTCATTCGCAACAGTTCAGGGGCTATTTTTGTTATTAAAGCAACACTTTTAGTGTCCTTAAAATGGCCATGTCGTGACAATGATAAGCAATTGTTACGAAGTCAACAAAGGGAAACCTGGGGTTGGATTTGTCAATCTTCACCCTGACTCCCTGGCGGTTCACCCGCAGGTTGGCTTGATCGCCATCGACGCGATGGGCACTCTAGATGCTCCTGGGATTACCCACTTTGTCTGGAGCATTGACCATGAATCATCGATGGCTGCTGGGTTTAGCTGTGACGATGTCTGTATTAACGGCCTGTGGAGCCCTGGACCCAGGGGCAGAATCGGAGACGTATTCCGATCAATCACAAGATACTGCCATCGCTGACGCCAGTGCCGATCGCGCGATCTCGGGTCAACTGTCTGGGCAGATCGACCCGTTGATGGCGCAGTTTGAAGACGGCCCCGGCGGTGCGGTGATGGTGATCCAAGCTGGGGAAATTGTCCATCAAAACGGCTATGGCCTAGCGGATGTTGGAGAAGACGTGGCCGTCACCCCTGAGACCATTTTCCACCTAGGCTCCGTGGGCAAGCAGTTTACCGCCATGGGGGTGTTGCTCTTGGTGGAGCACCTTTAGGTGGATTTAGATGATCCGATCAGCACCTACATCCCTGAATTGAGCTGGATGGATCCAGGGGTAACCATTCGCCGCCTGCTGCACCACACCTCCGGCGTGATGGGATATGACGATAGCGACGATATCTACGAGGCGCTGCTGGCCTTGTCCCCCGCGCCAGACAATGAGGATGTCTTGAGCGCGATCGCCCAATTCCCAGACATGCTGAGCCAACCGGGGGACGAGTTTTACTACAGCAATACAGGTTATGACCTGCTGGGCCTGCTGATTGAGCGGGTGTCGGGCCAACCCTATGGCCGCTTTATGGAGGCCAATCTCTTTGCCCCCTTGGGGATGAGCCATACCTTTGCCCTGCCCAGCGATCGCCGTTTTGATGACTCCGTGGCCCAGAGCTATGACCCCAGTGGCCCCTACGAGCCGGATGTGTTGGATAACGTGAATGGCTCCGGCAGCATCTACTCCACCCTGGGGGATCTGTACCGATACGACCAGGCGTTATACACCGAGGCCCTGGTCAGCCAAGACCTGCTGGCGGAGATGTTTACCTCCGGTACCCTCAATGACGGTGAAGCCATCAACTATGGGTTTGGCTTTGATGTGGCTACCCACGCAGGCTATGACTACGTGGGCCATCAAGGATCGTGGCTGGGTTTCGATGCCTACTATCTACGTTTCCCGACGGAAGAGTTGTCCGTTGTGGTGCTGCTGAATCTAGACTACGCCGACCCCGGCTCAGAAGAGCTGGCCTTTGCGATCGCAGACCTGTACCTGCCTTAGAAGATTGTTCGGAATGAAGATACCGCCGTAGGGTGGTGTCGCGGTACCAGGTCCAACATTAAGCGGGACGAGCCATCCCTGGGGGGGTAACCGCCGCCGCAGGGACAAACACCTGATACGCCTTCAGGGTGATCACCCCCGCTTGGCGGTCAATGTGGCTGCGGCCCACGCAATTGACGCGATCGCCCACCTGCACACACCGCTGAATGCTGGGACGCAATGCCGGGGGTAATTGGACCGCCAAGTATTCGGCCTCTACCTCTAACAGCAAGGAACAGGGCTTGCCGGGATCTGGCCCCAAGAAGCCTCGGCAGGTGCCGTCTAAATTAAACCAATAGGCTGGTGACTGCATGGGGACCTCCTTAGAAAGGTGTGTGTTTTTGGCTCCCGGCTCCCGGCTCCCAGAGTTGGAAACCAGAAGCAGGATTTAAGCCAGGGCAACATCGCCCTCGCTAGATTTCAGAGCAATCGCTTAGCATTCACCGTTTGCGGTAGTTTCAACGGTTCACTCAAACCATGGATGGATAGCTGCCAGCCATTGGCTAGGGTGACCACGGTGGTTTCGCCCTCTGTGGTTTGATCAATGACGGTTTCTTCCAGATCTTTCTTAGGGACGTAGACCATGAGGCCGCCGTCTTCACC
>JAQCHG010000123.1 GCA_027619675.1 Cyanobacteriota bacterium | reverse complement strand
TGGATGCGAAAGTCGCAGGCGGCCCCCAGGCGATCGCAGTAATAGCGCCCGTTGCGGTTCACCTCATGGGCCATGTGTTGATCGAGGTTGGGGCTCACCCGGCCATGTTTCCGACCCGTGGCGGGATCGGTTTTGGCCAGCCCCCGCTTGAGGTCCGGCGAACAAAAGCCATAGGTGAGGTGCAGGCGATCGCGGCCAAAGGCCTCAATCACCGGATCTAGAATCTGCTCACACAGGGCCACCAGGGCCGGTATCGTTTCCCCTAGCTGCTGGGGATAGGGGTCGATCTGGTCACCATAGCGGCGATAGGTTTGGGTGCAGGTACACAGGTCCTCCAGGGTGAGGTACTGACCGATCCGCTGTTGGGGATTCACCATGGGGGTACCCACTGTCGTTTGACCCTATTCCGCTACCCCTATTCCGCACCAGGGGTTGCATCCAAGGGGGGGGTGATGTCGCTGGCCACGAACACGTAGCTTTCTTGGTAGGTGGCCTCAATCTCCTTCACCTGATCATTGTCCCAAGCAACATCGGTATCTGTGGCTAAATCTGCCACCACAAATTTGCGTAATTCCCCTTGCAGGGTGACGGTTTGGCCAACGGTCGGTAGGGGGAGGTCTTCGACATCACCTTCCCTCAAAAGCAAGAAAATCCCCAGCATCAATATCGATACTGGGGAGCCGTTGAGCGGCGACAACCCATGGAAGATCAGGCTTCTTTTAACACATAGTTACGCAGCGGGATGCGGCGATGGCAAGCTAAGTTACGGGCAAAGCGCAGAATACTCGAATAGTTGGATTGCTTGCAGAGAAAGCGACCATGGGCTAAGTTCGCCTCCGTCTCAGGATATAGCTCTACCCCCAGGGCAGAGATGTAGACGGCGTAAACTTCTTGTAGAGTGTTCATGGCTTTAAAATGACCTCAACGCTTAGAAGACTCAGACCTCAGGCCAGCATCTAGGGAACCGAATGGATGAAAACACACCAACTTAGGGCTAGGGAGCGAGATCTTAGTCTTCGTCTAGAGGACAGACTTCCAACACATTTTCAGGATCAACATAGTAACAAACATGGTTGTCTAGGCAAATAAATGCCCAGCCTGATTCTTCAACCCGGAGCAAATCATAGGTGCCGTCTTGGACAAAGAAGCCCCGGTGGTCACGGGTGCCAGGACTGACAACAAAGTGGAAAGGACTGTTGTTTGGGATGCTCATCGGTGCCACGCATAAGGGATCAACGACTCGTCTAGCTGGAGAACTGTGGAATGTGTAGTTTTTATTAGTTTTCCGTGTCTTTAAATTCAGTGTATAGCAAGGGTTAAGGACTTTTGGAATACTTCTCTAAAAGAATTAAAACGTTACTTTGCAATCCGACACATCCAAGTGCCCATTAAGTGCCGCTGTTGGGCGATGTCGAATTTTCTTGCCCATTGCAGGAGATGACTGTCACCAATTAGCCGCTAAATTGCCTCTGTGGTAACAGCTACAGCGGGTGAGCTATCCGCCTCTACATCCCTCTCTAGATGGAAAATCAAACGGTGGAAAATGGGACGATCGCGCTATTTCTGTTGGCGTGGTTAGCGATATTTTTAATCAATGGCGAAAATAATGACGGAATCGTGAATCTGACACGAAGTTCTCGGCGACATCTGGGGTATTTGTATGGTCTGGTGCGCTGTGTGGCTTGACAGACGTAGCTTCTTCCCAATCTATATTTCTGCCCTTTTTTCGTCTATTGACCATGGCTGTACCCCATGTTTTGCCAGAATCCCAAGTCAGTATTTTCAAGTTCTACGACAACTACGCCATCCATGAAGCCATTTTGGTGACGGGCAAAATCATGCGGTTGGCTGGGATTTTTGATGGCGATCGCAAGCGGGAAGCCTTTAGCTTTGCCTACGACCTGAGCCAGCGGTATCAAACCCTGATTACCCCCAGCGGCTCAAGTTACCGAATCTGGGTGGATATCCGCTGTCGCGACGAGTTTCAACTATCCCAATCCCTTAATGGATCCTAGGGCGGGTGCCGTCGCAGGACCCCAGCGACCATCGATGTATGGGCCAGGGCTGAGAAACGAATCGGCCCGGTTTGCGCCGTTGAAGTGAGGTGTCACACTGGGATGGCGGGATGTGTATCCCCCCGTTGGCGGCCCGCCAATGGTGATTTCCCAGTGAGCCCTGGCTATGACCCTGTTGACGTTGAAATCCGTTCGCAAAGACTTTGGCATTAAGGAGATCTTCAAGGATGCCAGCTTCAGCCTAGAGGAAGGGGACAAGGTGGGGTTGATTGGCACCAATGGCTCTGGCAAGTCCACCCTGTTGAAGATGATTGCGGGCATTGAGCCCATTGATGGCGGCGAGATCTGGCGCAATGCCGGGGCCAAGATTGTCTACCTGCCCCAGCAGCCGGAGATTGAGGGCGATCGCACCGTTTTAGAGCAGGTCTTTGCCGACGCTGGGGCACAGATGGCCCTGATTCGCGAGTATGAAGACCTGTCCCACCGCATCGCCCGAGGCCAAGGGGAGATGGATAGCTTGATGGCGCGACTGTCGGGGCTGACGGAAAAGATTGATGCGGCGGGGGCCTGGGATTTGGAAACCAGTGCCAAGGGGGGGCTGAGTCAGTTGGGGATTGAAGATTTTGACGCGCGGGTGGGGGATCTCTCAGGGGGCTATCGCAAGCGCATTGCGATCGCGGCGGCCCTCCTCTCGGACCCCGATGCCCTGCTGATGGACGAGCCCACCAACCATCTGGATGCGGTCTCGGTGGAGTGGTTGCAGAGTTATCTCAATGGCTTTCGGGGGGCGCTGCTGCTGATCACCCACGATCGCTACTTTCTCGATCAGGTCACCAACCGCATCCTAGAGGTGGACCGGGGGGATCTCTATGGTTACTCCGGCAACTACAGCTACTACCTAGAGAAAAAGGCGGCGGCTGAGGCCGCCGACATTAGCACCCAAAAAAAACACGCCGGGGTGCTTCGGCGGGAACTGGAATGGCTGAAGCGTGGCCCCAAGGCCCGCAGCACAAAGCAAAAGGCCCGCATCCAGCGCATCGACGCCATGCAAAACCGGGAGTTTAAGGACACCGTGGGCAAGGTGGATATCTCCACCGCTGGGCGGCGCATTGGCAAAAAGGTGATCGAACTGGCGGGGGTGACCAAGGGGTATGGCGATCGCACCCTGATCCAGGACTTTACCTATATCTTTAATCCCCGCGATCGCATCGGCATCATTGGCCCCAACGGCGTCGGCAAGTCCACCCTGATGAACCTGATCACCGGGCGGGAGCAGCCGGATGCGGGCACCGTGGACATTGGCGACACCATCCACTTTGGCTACTTTGATCAACATTCCGAAGACGTGATCAAAAAACCCAACCAGCGGGTGATTGAGTATCTAAAGGAAACGGCGGAACTGGTGCAGACCGTGGACGGTAGCGTCATCACCGCCTCCCAGATGCTAGAGCGGTTTTTGTTTCCCCCCAACCAGCAGTACGCCCCCATCCATAAACTCTCTGGCGGTGAACGGCGGCGGTTATTTTTGCTGCAAGTGCTGATGCAGGCCCCCAACGTGCTGATTTTGGACGAGCCCACCAACGATCTCGACGTGCAAACCCTGGCGGTGCTGGAGGAATACCTGGAGGAGTTTAACGGCTGCGTGATTGTGGTTTCCCACGATCGCTATTTCCTCGATCGCACCGTTGAAACGGTGTTTGCCTTCGAGGGGGGCGGTGAAATTCGCCAATACCCCGGCAACTATTCCATCTACCTGGAATACAAGCAGCGCCAGGAGGTCGCAGAGAAGGAGGCCGCCCAAGCCGAACAGTCAGCCCTGGCATCTTCCCGCCCTGAGGTGGCCCGCCAGGATCACAATGGCACCGCGCCCACTTCCCCCAAAGCCAAAAAGCTCTCCTACAAAGAAAAGCGGGAATACGAACAGTTGGAAACCCAGATCCCCACCCTGGAGGCGGAAAAGGAAGCCATTGAAGCCACCCTCTACGGCAATCCCCCCAGCGGCTACAGCGAGGTGCAGGCATTGTCAGAACGGTTGGCGGAACTGACAACGGCGATCGACCAAGCCACCGAACGGTGGATGGAACTGGCGGAGCGGGCGGAATAGTCAATCCCCTTGACTCGGAACTAGCGCCAAGGCGCAATCAGGGGGATGGCTGTATGGAGGCTGGGGCTCACTGGGTCGCGGCACAGAGGGGATCAAAGGTCGCCAACTCTGTGACAAAGGTGGTCCAGCTATCGCCGGGGAAAATCACCTCGGTGAATTCAGGAAATTGCCAACGGGGGGCCTGCCCCAGGCAGACCCGGTAGGCATTGTCCAAAATTTCTTCAAAGCCCCGGCGATCGCCAAAGGCCCCCGCCAAATCGGCCTCCGTTGGTGCATATTGGGCCAGTTCAGGATCCTGACTGTAAAACTGCACTGTGTATTCTGCCAAAAATGCCTGCTCCACCCTGGTGGTAGGGCTAGCTGGCCCCACGGAAAACGGCGAATTGACATACACAGAGTTGACTGAATTTTCCCCCAAACAGAGGGTGCTGAGGTCAATGGCCTGATTGCCCCCCAGGTCTAGGTAGCAGGTAGAATCTTGCCCCCAGGTGCCTTGGGGCCACAACAGACCCAGGGCGATCGCCCCGGCCATGACCTGATATGAAGTCCGGCTAATCGCCCACAATAACAATGCCGACCTTTCAAGGGTTTCAGGCATTCTATTTACGGGTAAGCAATTGGACTTGGCCTGACGGCCCTGGATTAACGTGACCAAACCGCTCTTTACCCCTGACATCAATCCTGCATCGATTTCCATCGCGTCCACACCCAAATTCCCCTAGGCAGCGCTGCCGATAAAGCCCCCACCGAGGGATCCCTCGGCGGGGGCGATCGCAACTAAGACGCGGGGTTAGGAACCCACCACACCGCCACCCTTACGGGTGATCACAAAGGTGCAGTCCCGAGGCACTGTCACCCCATCCGGCGTGGCATTTTCCACCGGGAAATTGGTCACCCGAGGGTCACCGTTACCGGGGTGCTGGGTATTGCAGAACAGGGTTTGCTGGTCGGGGGTGATCGCCAACCCTGTGATTTCATCGCCAGCCACCCCCGTCAAGATGCGGCGGATTTCCCCGGTGCGGGCGTCGGCCACCAACATTTGGTTGTTGAGGGTTTCCGGCACTTGGTCGCCATCGGTTTGGATAAACAGACGACCATGGGCATCGGCCCACAGGCCATCGGGGGAAGCAAAGGAAGCTTCTGTACCGTGGGTGTTTTCGCTAATCACGAAAATATCCCAGGTGAAGGTCAGACCCGTGCCGCGACCGCCATCTTGCCAGGAAATAATGTGGCCGTGGGGGTTGGGGGCCAAGGGGTTGGCACCATCCACCACATTGCGACGGCTGTTGTTGGTCAGGGTGCAATACACCTTCCCATCGGGGGCAATGGTGGTCCACTCGGGACGGTCCATGGGGGTTGCCCCCAGCACATCGGCAGCGGCGCGGGCGTAGGTCAACACCTGGGCTTGGGAGGTGAACCCAGCCGCTTTGAGGGCAGGGTTGTTAATGGTCAACTCCAGCCAGTCGCCGCTGCCGTTGTCGTTGAACTTGGCCACGTAGAGCTTGCCCTCATCGAGGGGGCTGAGGCCGCGAGCCTGCATAGAGCGCCAGTTGCGGGCGGAGACAAACTTATAGATGTAGTCAAAGCGCTCGTCGTCACCCATGTAGCAAACGACGCGACCGCCTTGGCCAACCGTCACCGCTACCCCTTCGTGCTTAAACCGACCCAGGGCGGTGCGCTTCACCGGGGTTTGGGATTTGTTGAAAGGATCAATCTCAACCACCCAGCCAAAGCGATTTTCTTCGTTCCGATGCTGAGCATCCCCTAGGTTAAAGCGATCGTCAAATTGCTCCCAACCGTAGCGGAAACCTGCCGCACTGAAGCCGTATCGAGCCTGCTCTGGGGTGGCTGACCAGTTACCCGTGGTATCCCCAAAGTAACCGTTGAAGTTTTCTTCGCAGGTCAAGTAGGTGCCCCA
>JAQCHG010000122.1 GCA_027619675.1 Cyanobacteriota bacterium | reverse complement strand
GAAGCTCTGAATTGTGAATTCAGAGAATTTGGAATGCAGAACTCAGGGCCTAGAATTCAGAACTCAGCATCCAGGCTACGGCAACACCTGAACTTGTCCCGCTAGCACCATGCGATCAGGCTCGACGGTACAGGCCGTTAGGGTGACTTCAGGACCTAAATCAATGGCAAACCCATGCAGGTCTGGCAGGGCTTGGCGATCGCCCCCCGTTGCCGCCAACCAGTGGGGATCCCGCAGCCGCAGATAGCGCCCAGCTTCGATCTCTAGGCCCGTTTCGATGGCGATCGCGGGCACCGTCTGCCCCGGTTTAGGGGTGAGTTGCAGGGTAATGACCCCAGAACCCAGGATGGCTTGGGCATCGTAATGGGGCTGCACGGTTTTGTCTGGACAAGCCGCCAGCACCGCTTGCAGCGCGGCTCCATCGGCCTGAGCCGCAGCAAACTGGGTCAAAAAGTCGTAGAGGCCAGTCCCCAACAAATCCGCATTCAGGGAGGCGTTCAGGTCGGCGGTGGTCAAGCACACACGCCCCGTCACCGGAAAGGGGGCCAGCAATTTCAGGGGCTTACCCCGTAGCACCTGCCCCAGGTTGATGCGGATTTCCTTGGCTTCCACCGCCAGTTGACTGAGGTGCATCCCCTGGTAGATGGCTTTTTCTGCCGACAGGGTCACCCCTGGCAGGTGCCCCCGCAGGATTTCGCGATCGCGCCCCTGAATTTCAAAGACTAAATTTTCAATCTGTTCCGCCTGGGACTGGAGCCAAAAGCGCACCGCTGCGGGCAACAACCGACTAATCCAGCGGCTGCCTTGGGGGTTTGAAGCCTGCCCCCCATCGGTGGAATCGGTGGAAGGGATGGCGCGATTGGGCTCTACCACGGCATTCTCCCCGCCCCTGGCCAACGCTTCAATATCATCCCTCAGCTCCACAGATAAATCCTTCGCCATTCAACCATGTTCTTGGGCACGTTCTTGGGAGGCTTGAATCCCTAACCGCTCCTCTGGGACACTAAAATTAAAGTCTTCAGGAATACCGTTAACGGTACTGCGACCATGGCCTCCCCTGAGCCCCCTAACGCCCCTAAGCCTGCCCCCTCCACCGTTGAGAATCCCTTGTCGGTCCAGCGGATCGGGCGAGCATTTTTGGGCTCCGCCATGGCATCGGGGTTGGCGGTGCTGCTATATCGCATGTTGAGCGCGATCGCCACCACCTTTGCCAACAAGCCCGTCCTCTCCGACAACATCAGAGTGGTGAATCTGTCCGCCGCTGTTCGCACCCTGGTGATGGGGGTGGTGGCGTTGGGCACAGGGGTGTTCGCGATCGCGGCGATGGGCCTCTTTCTCCTAGCCCTGCAAATGACCTGGCAACGCCTCACAGGTCAAGCCCCCACTGCCTAAAACAGGCAACGCGTCAGGGCTGAAGCCGGGGGTTCAGCGCCTCATCATGGCGAAAGGTAGACCGTGTGGCATACATTTTCCCACCGTTGCCTAGAGCGAGGGTGCCCAGGGGCAAGGGATGCAGGGGGAGGGGAACTTCCGCCACAGAGAACTTGCGCCACAGGGCATATGTAGCTTGCCCTACCTCAACTTGTGGGCTGGGTGCAGCGCTTAGGGGGCGGGTGTAGCTTTTAATGGGGAGGGATCGTGAGATCTACGGAGAGAAATCTGCAAAATTTCAGAATTCTCTATGGCTGGGTACACTTTGACCTAGAGTATTGAGGTGTCTTTAGGCTTTTACCACCGGGACTGTCTGCCCTGAATGAGCGCTGAAACTTACCTCAACCACCCTACGTTTGGCCTCTTGTTTCGGATTTGTATGGTGGATGATAACCGTGAACTGTTCGCGACTCTGTATGCTCAGCGACTGTTTTTTGTGGTGAACGCCGCCAACCCCAAGGGGCTTGTGTTTGACCCGGTGGGCCGCAGCGATGCCCGCCTCCTGCTGGAAAATCGCCTGCGTTCCATTCGTCGCCTGGGTCCCCCCGACGAATACACCCGTCTCCAAAAGATTTATAAGCAAACCTTTCAATGACGGCGGCCTCCTCGGTTGATCGCGATCGCATTGCCCATCGCGTCCAGACAATTCGCGCCACCCTGCCCCCCACGACCCGCCTGATTGCGGTGACCAAAAAGCAGCCCGTGGCCGCGATTCGCGCCGCCTACGCAGCGGGGGTGCGAGACTTTGGCGAAAGTCGCCTACAAGAGGCCGAGGCTAAACAAGCGGCCCTGGCGGACTACAGCGACATCACCTGGCATTTAATTGGACATCTGCAAAGCAACAAAGCCCGTAAAGCCCTACAGCAGTTTCAGTGGATCCATTCCATAGATAGCCTCAAACTGGCCCAGCGTTTAGATGCCTTGGCGGCAGACCTGGGCTGCCAGCCCCGTTGCTGCCTACAGGTAAAAATGGTGCCGGATCCTCCCAAAACGGGGTTCACCCTAGAAGAACTCTGGGAGGCGTTACCGACCCTGGCCCAGCTCGTGCATTTGGATATTCAGGGCCTCATGACCATTCCCCCCTTAAATACAGACCCTGAAACCACCCAAGAGATTTTTGAGGCAGCGCGGGATTTGCGCGATCGCATCAATCTCCAGGGGTTAGATCACCTCTACCTGACGGCATTGTCTATGGGCATGTCGGGGGACTACCCCCTGGCGATCGCCGCCGGATCAACCATGGTGCGTCTGGGCACCACCCTGTTCGGCGATCGCCCCGCTTAGGTCCCGACTTGATCGCCCCTTCCACACCTAGCAAGTACTGCCCAGATCAAGTTCTATTTGCTGATAGATAGCTAAATCTGATCACCCCTGGGCGATCGACGGGCACGATCTGCCCAAGACCTGACCCTGTAGGGATCCCATGGTTTTTAACTAATTATTAATGGCATTCCCCCCCAAGGGATTTCGTGTATACTGTGGACTCAAATTCCGCAAGGTGTACTAAAGTATAGGCGTTTTGATCAAAGCCCCCTTTTCTCGCTGGTTTTGGCTGCTAGGTCTGAAAACAGTGAAGGCATTTGATCAGCCCTAGCATGACTGGAGTGGTTGTCCTTGACACGCCCCCGGCAAAAGCGTCTATCCTTTGGACACCCTTGCAGGGATTTCCCTTGGCAAAGGGCGTTCTACCCACCGCATGACGGTTGTATTGGAGTGTAAGCTGTGAGCAATTTGTTTGGTAAGTTGCGGGACTTCGTGGGTCTCAACGACCCCGCCGACTACGAGTACGAGTACGACGAGATTGACGGAGAAGAGTATCAAAACCTCTATCAAGAGGAAAATACTCAGCCCCCCGTGGCGGCTGCTCCCCAGCAGGAGGAACCGCGCGCCCGCCGTCGCGTTCGCGATCGGATGATGTCTGCCGAAACTGGAATGACTGCAATGGGAAGCAATGTGATTGGTATGCCTGGAGCGATGAACGGAGCCTCGGAAGTGATCGTGATGGAGCCCCGCTCCTTCGAAGAAATGCCCCAAGCCATTCAGGCTCTGCGGGAACGTAAGTCGGTGGTGTTGAACCTAACCACCATGGATCCCGACCAAGCCCAGCGGGCGGTAGACTTTGTCGCTGGGGGTACCTACGCCATTGACGGTCACCAAGAGCGCATCGGCGAGAGCATCTTCCTGTTCACCCCCAACTGTGTGCAGGTGAGCACCCCCACCGATGTGGAAGATGACATGCCCATGATGCCCCAACAGCCCATGATGGATCCTCGGCAAGCGCCCCCCGCCCCTGCTTGGGCCGCTGAGCAAGCCGTGCGCATGGCCTAATAAAAATGCTGACCCACTGGGGTCAGTTGCGTGTTTGCGTTAGATAGGACGTTCACAGTTTGCCAACCAAATTAGGGGTAGTTGGAGGCGGGGTGATGGCGGAAGCCTTGATCTCCCGCCTTTTGTCCCGTGGAACTTACACTGCTGGCGAGATTGCTGTCGGGGAACCCACAGCGGCTCGTCGGCAGTTTTTGCTGGAAACCTATGGGGTCACCACCTGCGATCGCAACCTGGAGGCCCTAGCTGGGGCTGACACGATCTTGGTGGCCGTCAAACCCCAGATTTTCACCCACATCACCGCTGATTTGGCCGCCATCGCAGCGGCGCGGCCCCTAGTTCTCTCAATCATGGCGGGGGTGCCCCTCACAACCTTAGAAGCAGCAGTGCCCCAGTGCCCTGTGGTGCGGGCCATGCCCAACACCCCAGCAACGGTGGGGGCCGGGATGACGGCGATCGCCCCCGGTCAGCACGTTACCGCTGACCACATGCAGCAGGCCGAAGCAATTTTTGCCGCCGTGGGGGCCGTGGTAACGGTGCCAGAGCCCTTGATGGATGCGGTTACGGGGCTCTCGGGTTCGGGACCAGGGTATGTGGCGGTGATGATTGAAGCGTTAATTGATGGCGGTGTGGCAGTGGGCCTCCCCCGCGCTACCGCCCAAACCCTAGCGATTCAAACGGTATTGGGCACCGCCACCCTTTTGCAAACCACCGATCTCCACCCAGCGGTGCTCAAGGACCGGGTCACCAGCCCTGGCGGCACCACCATTGCAGGCATTGCCCAGCTAGAGGCGGCAGGGGTGCGATCGGCCCTGATTGAGGCGGTCAAGGCCGCCTGCCAACGCTCCCAGCAGTTGGGGGCTTCCTAGGGCGCGTCATCCATTTAGGCGCAGAGTGTGACCCCAGCTAGACATCCATATGGGTGGGATGACGGCCTCTGGAGGGTTGGAGGGTTGCTGGTCATCGCAACCCGATAGGATGGGGGTCGATCGCGATTCTAGCTATGCCCCCCTTGAAAGATCCCTCCCCTGACGCTGCCGTGCTGCCCTCGCCGCCGCTCCGCATTGCTTTCCTCGATTCTTGGTTGCAGGGGATGTCCGAGGGCAGCGGTACCGCTGTGGCCATTGGGGGTTTGGCCCAAACCTTGCAGCGACGCGGTTATCAGGTGGATCGCATTGCGCCGCCGCCCAACGCCCCCCGTAACCTGCTCCTACGGCGGCTGCTCTACAACCTAACCCTCCCACGTCGCTTGGCCCCATTGGACTACGACCTGTACGTAGGGTTCGATATCGACGGATTTCGGTGGGCCAAGCGATCGCCCGTCCCCTACATTTGCTGTGTGAAGGGGGTGCTGGCAGAAGAATCGCGCCAAGAGCAAGGTTGGCCCCGGTTGATGCTGTGGCTACTGTCCCGGCTAGAGCGTCTGAATGCCCAGCGGGCCAGTCGGGTGATTTCCACCAGCGACTACTGCTGCACCATGATCCACCATCACTATGGAGTGCCCCGCGATCGCCTCCGGGTGGTACCAGAAGGCATTGATCTCCAGCAATGGCCGGATCCGGTGGACCCCGATCGCGACCCTTGGACCGTGCTCTGTGTGGCCCGACAATATCCCCGCAAGCGGGTGCCAGATTTGGTGACAGCTTTCCGATCCGTAGTGGATCGTGTGCCCCAGGCCAAGCTCGTCATCATTGGCGATGGTCCCGATCACAGCCTGATCCAGCAGCGGGTACAGGCCAACGGGCTGCAAGCTCAAGTCCAGGTACTGGGGGCACTGCCGACCCAAGCGGCAGTACAAGCATGGTATCGCCGCAGCAGCGTGTTTTGTTTGCCAACGGTACAGGAAGGCTTTGGCATCGTCTTTTTAGAAGCCATGGCCCAGGGGTTACCTATTGTCAGTACCCAGGCCACTGCGATTCCAGAGGTGGTCCCCCATGGTCAGGCTGGAATTTTGGTGCCGCCCCGAGATGTGTCGGCCCTAGCCGATGCCCTGGTCAAGCTCTTGACCCAGGCTGATCTGCGCCATCAATACGGACGCTACGGCCAACAACACGTGCGCCAATACACTTGGGATCGAGTAGCGGATGCCTTTCTAGGGGCGATCGGTGCAATCTAACGCTGCCTCGCTAGGGCACGCCATCAATGACAGGTGAACCCTTGGCCGGGAAACCATGACCACGTCTACTCCTGGAATCCGGCTAGGAGAAATGGCCCCCGCCGCCATGGCTCGTGTCCTGGGGGAAGGCATCACTGGAATAGGGTGGGGTTCCCCTGAGGGTGGGGGGATCT
>JAQCHG010000121.1 GCA_027619675.1 Cyanobacteriota bacterium | reverse complement strand
CCCGCCGATGCCCAGGACCCCATCGTGCGGCGGCTGGACTTCAACGGTGGCCCCATCCTCACCTATGCGGTGGCCTCCGATCGGCGATCGGTGGAGGAACTGAGCGATCTGGTGGACCGCACCATCAGCCGTGCCCTGCTGTCAGTGCCGGGGGTGGCCCAGGTGGACCGCATTGGCGGCGTTGATCCTGAGGTGCGGGTCAATTTAGCCCCCCAACAACTGGACGCCCTGGGCATTACCGCCACCCAGGTCAACGATCAAATCCGGGCCACCAACATCAACCTGCCCAGCGGTCGCGCCACCGTCGGCCAACAGGAACAGGGCCTCCGCACCCTGGGTAGTGCCCCTACCGTCGAGGCCCTGGCCCAACTGCCGATTCAACTGGCCAATGGCCAAACCGTGCCCCTGTCCACCCTGGGCACCGTTGAGAACGCCTTTGCCGAAGTGCGCCAGTCGGCCCACCTCAATAACCAGGCGGTGGTGGCCTTCTCGGTGCGCCGCAGCACTGGCAGCGTGTTGGTCTCGGTGGAGGAGGGGGTCACCGCTGAGGTGGCCAAACTGGCGGCCACCCTGCCGGAGGACATCACCTTTGACCTGATTTTCACCCTGGCCACGGACATCCGCGATTCCTACCAGGCCTCCATTGATGCCCTGATTGTGGGCTGCATCCTGGCGGTGATCGTGGTGGGGGTCTTTTTACGCGACTGGCGGGCCACCCTGATCACCGCCACCGCCCTGCCCCTTTCCATCATCCCCACCTTCCTGGTGCTGGACGGCCTGGGCTACACCCTCAACAGCATGACCCTGCTGGCTCTGACCCTGGCGGTGGGGAACTTGGTGGATGACGCCATTGTGGAAATTGAGAATGTGGAGCGCCACATTCGCATGGGTAAACCCCCGTTTCGGGCTGCGCTAGACTCCACCGCTGAGGTGGGGCTAGCGGTGCTGACCACCACCGCCACCATCGTGGCGGTGTTTGTGCCCGTGGCCTTCATGGGGGGCATTCCTGGGCAGTTTTTTCAGCCCTTTGGGGTGACGGTGGCGACGGCGACGGTGTTTTCCACCGTGGTGGCCCGACTAATGACACCGATGATGGCGGCCTACCTGCTCCAGTCCAAACCCGCCGTTGCTCCGGTTCTGAATGGCTATGAACCGGGGGGCATCCAGGGCTATTTGAATGGTGTCCAGACTGGTTCGAGGCCCAATGGGACTGGTCAAACAGGAGCCCGTGCCCTGGGCAACGGTCAGAACGATGCTGCCCCTGGGGGGAATGGCCGCGATCGGGGATCGCCCCCCCGACGATGGTCAAAGACCGATCCCAAGGGATCATCGCGGCCCTATTTAACCTTGCTGAACGCAGGGTTACGCCATCGCCTAGTCACCCTGGCCCTGGCGGTGGGCTTTTTCTTTGGCAGTTTGACGCTGGTGCCCTACCTGCCCACCAGCCTGTTTGAGTCGGGGGATACGGGCCTGTCCATCGTCACGGTGGAACTGCCACCGGGATCCCCCCTAGCCCAGACCCAGCGGGTGACGGCGCGGCTCACGGCGGATCTGGGGGATCATCCAGCGGTGCAGACCCTCCTGACCACGGAGGGGGGCGGGGATGGGGTCAACCAGGCCACCGCTTACATTCTGCTCAAACCTCAACAGGAACGGCGGATGTCCCAGCGGGAGTTTGAACAGCAGGCCCGGCAGGTGTTTCAAACCATTCCAGGGGCGCGCATTAGCTTCCAGAGCCAAGGGGCTTCGGGGGATGGCAAGGATGTCACCCTGGTGCTCAAGAGTGAGAACCCCGCCGCCCTGTTGGAGGCGGCCAATGCCCTCACCCGCCAGATGCAGCAGGTGCCTGGTCTGGTGGAGGTGTCGTCCTCCGCTAGCCTGGTGCAGCCGGAAATTTTGATTGAGCCCGATCCCTTGCGGGCTGGGGATTTGGGGGTGTCGGTGCAGACCATCGCCCGCACCGCTTCCCTGGCCACCCTGGGGGACGCCGACGCAAATCTGGCGGAATTCACCCTGGGCGATCGCGAAATCCCCATCCGGGTCCAGTTGGATCCCCGCTATCGGGACCAGGTGGACACCCTAGCCCAGTTGAAGGTGCCGGGGCGCAATGGCACCCTGGTGCCCCTGGTGGCGGTGGCGGATATCACCTTTGGCAGTGGTCCTGCCCAAATTGACCGTTTTGATCGCGCCCGTCAGGTGTCCATTGGCGCTAATCTCCAGGGCATCACCCTGGGGCAAGCCCTAGCGGCGGTGGATGAACTGCCCGCCTTCCAAAATCTGCCGCCAGGGGTGACCCAGCAGCCCGCCGGGGATGCGGAGATCATGCGGGATATTTTCAGCCGCTTTCTCCTCGCCTTGGGGACGGCGGTGCTGATGATTTATGCGGTGCTGGTGCTGCTGTACAACAGCTTTCTCTACCCCGTCACCATCATGGCGGC
Source organism: Cyanobacteriota bacterium (assembly GCA_027619675.1). Classification (GTDB taxonomy): domain Bacteria; phylum Cyanobacteriota; class Cyanobacteriia; order Phormidesmidales; family Phormidesmidaceae; genus PCC-6406. The sequence goes on along the minus strand of JAQCHG010000121.1, from coordinate 3,617 downwards.
GCTGCCCCTTTCCATTGGGGGGGCGCTGATGGGGCTATTGGTGGCCCAAAAACCCCTGGGGCTGTTTGCCCTGATCGGTATTGTGTTGTTGATGGGACTGGTGACCAAAAACGCCATTTTGCTGGTGGACTATGCCCTAATTGCGAAGCAAGCGGGTAAGTCTCGACGGCAAGCAGTGGTGGAAGCGGGCATCACCCGGCTGCGCCCGATTTTGATGACCTCCATTTCCACCATGGCGGGGATGGTGCCCATCGCCCTGGAGTGGGGGGCGGGGGGCGAAACCCGCAGCCCCATGGCGATCGCGGTGATCGGCGGCTTTACCACCTCCACCCTGCTCACTCTGGTGGTGGTGCCAGTGTTTTTCACCTATGTGGATAGTCTGCAAGGGGCGATCGCGGCCCTCGGACGGCGGCTGGGCTTCTCGGGGGCCGATGCCGCCACCGAATCACCAGAAAAATTCGCCCCCTACGAAGTAACCTCCCAGAAGTAGGCGTATAATGGGGGTCCACTGGCGGGTGTAGTTCAGTGGTAGAACGTCAGCTTCCCAAGCTGAATGTCGTCGGTTCGAGTCCGATCACCCGCTTTTTATTGACTGCACATTCACACAGACCGACCTCGGCTGCACCCACTTCATCGTGTTCATGGGGCTCAGGTTTAAACTCGCCCCGCTTTCTAAGGGAAGGCATTGGCGATGGTTCTCCGTACCCGCCCCGCGATCGCCCCCAGCCCGTTCACCGCCTCGATTAGGACACCTCTGGGGTACCGCTGCTGGCGAAGATCGCTGCCCCCCGTCAACCCCGCAAGCCCAATTTCAAAACCGCCAGGTGCAAAAGCGCTCTGTGGTCCTCTTGAGCCAAGCCCCGCCCCAGGGGGCGATCGCCGCCATGGTCCTCCCCCCGTGATTGACCTCCTTCCCCGGCTCCACCACCACACCGCTGGGGCACAGGTGTAGGGATTGAAGTCCCATAGAACCATTTCTATGGCAAGCCCATGGCCTTTCTAATCAGTTTTTTGCTAAGGGCAATTCGGAAAATACGGGGGGCGATCGGCCCCGTACTTCCTCTCACCTAGCCTGCTTGGATCCGTTTCCATCGCACAGGGATTTACACATTTATTTTCCTCAGCATCCCAGATCCTTCAGGGACAGGCTCTGTAAATCTTCGGATCAGTTCATGCCGACACATGTTGAAGACAAGATCGCCATAATCCTTTTGGGTAGGGAGATCTGGCAATATTTCACTTCACGTCTCCGCATATTTTCTATCCCGATTTATTCTGGACTTTTAGGTATCGGGGATACCTGTTACAAAAAATTGAAAATCAATCGGGTGAGCTGATGGTGATGATTTTGGGTCTTCATTTCCCTGAAAGTTTCCGTATCTTCTCAGTCGTTGTCTGAGATTTCACCCCGTTATGGTGGGCTCACAGATGGTTCACACGGTGACTTGCAATGGCACTTAGCTTTAATCACTGGATGACCGCAATGGGTTCTGCTACCGGCCTCTTATTTGTCCTATCCAGCAGTGCCAGCGCGTTTTCCTTTACGACCCACTACGACGTTCACTATTCCGATGCGGCGATCGCTGCGGGGGCTTCTGAGTCCCAGGTTGATCTCTTTTTGAAAGCGGTCACCCTAGACTCAGGTACTTATATTGATACGTTTTCCTATGTGCAGGCTGCCCGCAACCTGGACAACGATTTTTGGGAGGGCGGCAATACGGGGGCGGCCAGCGCCGACATCGGCGATTATGCTTCCACGGGCATTAAGGCCGAGCGGGTCACGTCTGAGCAGTTGGCCGTTAACCTCAGCACCAACAACCTCAGCAACATTATTGATACGGAAGACAATGGCCGTTTTGCCGTTGATCTCAACTTCAGCCAAGCCATTGATAATCTGCTGATTTGGGAACGGGGGAAAAACAGTCGCCTTGGGGTCCAGGCCCTGCAAGAGGTTAACGGCGAACTGGTGGCGGTGGGCAATCAGCTCATCCTAGATTCTAAAAACTGGGACGATGCCGGTTTTAACCTCAACACCCAGGAAATTGAGAGCGCACAGCGGGTGGGTTCCCTGGGGCTCAATGTCAAAGCGGATTTGGGTATTGATAATCCCATCACCTGGGTGCGCTTCTTCAGCGACAGCACCTTCAACGCCCCCGACTGGAAGTTTGTCGGCACCGCCGCCAGCCAGCCGGAGTCTAGCCAGGATGTGCCCGAACCTGCGGCACTGCTAGGGTTAGGGCTGCTGGGTATTGCGATGCTGAATCGCAAACTACAGGCGATCGCCTAGTGGGTTGTCAATTCTCAAGTTGTAGGTTGGGTGAAGCGCTGGCGCAACCCATCGGTTAGAAAGATGCGGCTGAGTTCAACAGAATGAACTCAGCCGCATCTGCTGTGGTGACAGGATCCATACCGCCCCCGCCCCCGAGCACGGAACACAAGGATGACGTTTCCTAGGCAACGGTGCGTTCTAACCAGCCGCGCATTTTGCCGGGGTTAAGCAAGCCATAGGGATCAACCTGGGCTTTGAAATTAACCTGCACCGTGTCGATGGTTTTGCGGCCTCCATCCTCCAACACATAGGTGTGGGGGTTGGCAATAAAGGCCCCTTGGGCTTCGTGGTATTCGATAATTTCCCGCAGTCGCTCCGGGGTGGAGTAGCGCACCAGTTGCAGCGCTGCGGGGATAACGGTACTGTTCATCCGCAGGAATTCGAGGTGCATGAGCGCTTCCTCGCCAAAGTGCTCGTACATGTGTTGCACCAGCTTCAATTCAGGGTCGTAGGGAAAAATGGTTTGCAGATAGGTGAAGGTTGGCTCTACGGCCCGAGCGTGGAGGGTGGTGTGGTTCCAGGTGAATTCCGCCAGGGCAAAGCCTTTGTTGGCATCCTGGGCGGCTTTTTGATAGGTCAGGGTGCCGCCCCATGCTGTCACCAGTTCTTGGAACGGGGCCATGGACGGTTCGGCCACCATCACTAGGGCAGCGGCTTGGCCCTCGGGCAGGTAAGGTTTCAGCGCCGCAAAGTAGCTGGGGATGGGCCAGGCATGGACGCTGATCAGTTTTTTGATCAGGCCATCCGCATCCCCCAGGGCTTGGCCAAAGCGGGCGGCGGTCATAAAGTCGTCAAAGGTGACGATCGCCTCCGTCCAAGGATAGGCAGGCCCGAGGGGAATTTCCAACTCGGTGATGATGCCGTTGGTGCCGTAGGCGTGGTTCACCTGCTGCACCGCCTCCCCCCGCAGTTCAATCACCCGAGGCTCATCCTCTAGGGTGACCACCCGCACCGCCAGCAGATTGCCGCGATCGCGCAGTTGCCCGTAGGTGATGGAGCCAATGCCGCCACTGCCGCCGCCGATGAAGCCGCCGATGGTGGCGGTGCGATAGGTGGAGGGATACATGCGAATTTCCCAACCCTGGGGTCGGGTGATTTTGTCGATGGCGGATAGCTTGGCCCCAGGTTCTACGCAGGCGATACCGGGCTTGACCCACTTCACCGCGTTCATGCGGCTCAGGTCTAAAATCACCCCGCCCTCGAGGGGAATGCATTGGCCATAGTTCCCTGTGCCCGCCCCGCGAATGGTGACGGGTACCCGCGCCGCCACACAGACTTTGGCCACCCG
>JAQCHG010000120.1 GCA_027619675.1 Cyanobacteriota bacterium | reverse complement strand
CAACTGTTCCGCCATGCTCACCCCATGGCCAAAGTCAGACGCGCGATACATGGCCAGAATTGGCGACAGCTTTTCATAGGCGAAGGGCTCATCGGTGTTAATGGCCTCCACTTCCCCAATCAAAACGCGGGTGCCTTCAGGTACGCTGATCCCCGCCAATGCCGCTAGTTTCTCGGTAGACTGCCCCACGATTTCCGCATTCAGCCGCCCATTTTTAAGGATGATCTCCCGGACCTTGACCTTTTCGTCGTCGTTGAGCACATAGGCCCCCCGTTCGATGAACTCCGCCCGCACCTCGTCGTAAATGTCATCCAGCACGATCACCGACTGCTCACTGGCACAGATCATGCCGTTGTCAAAGGTCTTAGAAATCAAGATGGAGTTCACCGCCATCTTGATGTGGGCGGAACTGTCGATCACCGCTGGGGTGTTGCCCGCCCCCACCCCCAGGGAGGGATTCCCCGAAGAATAGGCCGCCCGCACCATGCCGGGGCCACCCGTCGCCAAAATCAGCTTGATGTCGGGATGGCTCATCAACGCTTGGGATAGCTCCACCGTCGGCTCGTCGATCCAGCCGATGATGTCGGGGGGGGCTCCAGCGGCGATCGCCGCATTCCGCACAATCCGCGCCGCCTCAATGGTGCAGCCCTTAGCCCGAGGATGGGGAGAAAAAATAATGCCGTTGCGGGTTTTGAGGGCCAATAGGGCTTTAAAAATCGCCGTTGAGGTGGGGTTAGTGGTGGGCACAATCCCCGCCAAAATGCCCACGGGTTCCGCAATTTTTTGTAGGCCATAACCGGGATCATTTTCAATCACCCCGCAGGTCTTTTCGTCCTTGTATTTGTTGTAGACCATCTCCGAGGCAAAGTGATTTTTAATCACCTTGTCCTCGACGATCCCCATGGCCGTTTCCTGCACCGCCTGCTTCGCCAGGGGAATACGTTTGGTGTTAGCCGCTAGGGCCGCCTCGTGGAAAATGCGATCAACTTGGGCTTGGGTAAAGGTGGCATAGTCCGCTTGGGCCACTTTGACCTGCTCAATCAAAGCGGTTAGGGTTTCAAGGGAATGAACGGTCATGACCTGACCTCCGGTTGTGTGTGCTGGATATCGGTCTAGGGTTGGGGCAACGACGCCAGGATTTCAGTTTTAATGTGGGGAGGGTGCTGCAAGATCCGAAACAATTCACACTGATTTAAAGCCGTTTTTAGCTGCTGGCGCTGCTGGGAGTTAAGTGCTGCTTCTAGCACCACATGAACGTGGATAGTCGCTGCGTTCACAGCCCCATGTTCCACATCCGCCCGCAACGACAATTGCAGCCCTTGGGAGTTCAGATTTTGCTTGTCTAGATACCTTACAGCAGCCATGCCCATGCAACTGCCCAGGGCCGCCAGTAGCCATTCCGTTGGGGTCATGCCAGAATCCTGTCCATTCAGGGCAAAGGGCTGGTCGGCCCAGCTAGAATGCCCCCGAGCACAAGCACGAAACCGCAGCTTGCCTTCGTGATAGACATGAATTTGCATGGGAATGCTCCTACTCAATACCTCGGAAAGAATCCGCCTTAGGGGCACTAAAGCCGATGCAATCCCAGGCATCACATTTAGGCTAGCGTGCCTTCCAAGTCTAGCCCTCAGCCTTTAGGAAAGCTCAAAGTTTTTGTGTAGAGAAAATTGCCCCATCAAGCCTAGACCTGGGGAGCGATCGCCCCCCAAGCCCAACTATCTCTCCTATTAGAGAATGCCCCCATGACGGGGGTGCAATTACCACCAGGTGCGCTCACCCGCTTCATTCATTCTGGCCTGACGAATCACATCAGAAATTTCTTCAGCATCCTTGATGTGATGCAATGCCTTACGACCCTCCTGGGGATCATCCACAATGAAATAGGTGGGTACTACCACTTTTTCCCCAGTGATATCCGCCACATTCACCGCCACCTGTTGGGCCTTTTCCGCTAGGGTCATGTCCCGATCAATGATGTCCCCCGGATTTAGGGTAGGGTCACCGTTGTGCAGGGCGACCTTGTGGGCTTCTACCTGTTCTGGCGATACCTGTTCAGGGGTTAAGGGTTGCTGAATGGGTGGTTGGGATTCGGGTTGACTTCCGGTTGGGGAGGATTGCGTATTCTGCGTGTTCTGCGTATTCATAAAAGGGCTAAATACCTCGCTCATAGCGTCTAGTTTTAGCCTAGGCAGTTTTCGGAGGGATGCCATCGCCCCAAAGGGCTACCGGACTGGGGCGATCGCCCTACAAATGTCCCCCTCAGGTCCCGCTCCCATTTCCCTCCCCAGCAGGAAAACAGCCCCAAGCCCTGACCCCTAAGGCCCCACCGTGGTCAACCCCCGCTCAGCAAACCGGGCTACCGTTGCCCGCACCAGTTCTGGGCTGGGGGGGGCGGTGTCCTTGAGGGCATAGTCATAGCCCAACTGCTCCCACTTGTAGGCCCCCATCTGGTGGAAGGGCAGCACCTCCACCCGCTCCACATTGCCCAGGGTGGCGACAAAATTGGCCAGCCCCTCCACATTGGCGACGGGGTCGGTCAGCCCTGGCACCAGCACAAAGCGAATCCAGGCGGGTTTACCGATATCCGCCAAATATTGGGCAAACCGCAGGGTGGGCTCCAAGCTGACCTGGGTGACCTGGCGATAGAGGTCAGGGTTATAGGATTTGATGTCTAGCAACACCAAGTCGGCATGATCCACCACAGGTTTGGCCGCCTCTAGGGGCACATAGCCAGAGGTGTCCAAAGCCGTGTGGAGCCCCAAGGTCTGACACCGTTGCAGAATCTCTTGCACAAATTGGGGCTGCATCAACGGTTCCCCCCCGGTGACGGTGACGCCGCCGTGGCGCAGGTAGCTGCGGTACTTTTTGACTTCCGTAATCAGTTCATCCACCGTCACCTCGCGACCGTCTTCGGGGTGGCGGCAGTCGGGGTTATGGCAGTAGAGGCACCGCAGCGGGCAGCCCTGGGTAAAAATGACAAACCGCAGCCCCGGCCCGTCAACGGTGCCGCAGGTTTCGATGGAATGGATACGTCCGGTGGTCATAGGGGATTTTGGATTTTGGATTTGCGATTTTTGGATTAAACCCATTCCCCGTTGGGGACGAGGCCGCCTAGGTACCCGGTGATGATGCGGCTGCCGTCTTTGAGGACGTGGATTTCAATCTGATCGCTGGCCCAGGTGATGCGATCGCGCAATGCCGGGTTAAACACCCGCACCCGTTGATTGCGGGAGGACACCGGGGAGGTGGGGTCGTTGATGGCCTGGGTTTGCAGGTAGGGGCCGTCGATCAGCAGGTCTAGCTGATCCAGCAACTCCGCTGCCCCGGTGGGGGCGCGATCGCTGCGCAGTTCCTCCAGGGTAAAGCCGCTAAAGGACATCACATTCAGCCCCGCTGCCTTTACCTGACGGGCCACCGCCGCTAAGGCTGGGGCCTGCCAAAAGGGTTCCCCGCCAGAAAAGGTCACCCCTTCGTGGCTGGGTTCCGCCAGGATGGTGGCCACCAGCTCATCCACAGCCATGAGCTGATTGATCTCAAAGGGCCAGGAGGCGGGGTTAAAACACCCCCCACAGGCGCGGGCACAGCCCTGCACCCAAACAACGGCGCGGCAGCCCGGACCATTGACGGTGGATTGGGCCACCGTGCCCATCAGGTTCAGATACCCTGGCGGGATTTGTGGGTGACCTTCGTAGGGATGGGGTAAAAAATGTTTCATAACTGGTGGTAAAAATTAAACTTTATCGGCGGGAATGGCGGCTCTAAAAAGGGCAGGCTAGCTTTGAGATGTAAGGGTTTCAGAAGATCCTGAGGTGACCTTGTATATCCACTGAGAGGCATCAGGTCCTCAGTCGCATTGACGACGCATTGAGTAACTGACTGGGTCAGCCCCCGCCCCCGGCGGTGCATCCAAGCGGTTATGTTCCGATTCCATGGCATTTGGGAGATAAGAACGATGGTGAACATTGGTTGGAAAAGCACAGCAGCCCTCACCCTAGGGGCGATCGCGGTGGTGGGTAGTGCGGGCATGGCCCAGGCCCAATCCCGCAGTGATTGGCTCAGCAGCGGCGAGTCCGTGACCTACGAGGGCTATCTGTTTGCGGATGAAAACGTGTATAGCGCCTGCGATGACAACTGTTTAGACCTGGATATCTACCTGTATGACGCCGTTTCAGGGGATCTGGTGGCTTCCGATACGTTGCTGGATGCTTACCCCATCGTGACGGCCCCCTACGAAGGCTCTTTTCTCATCGAGGTCTTTATGGTGGACTGCCGCGCCTCCACCTGTGAAACCTGGACCGATTCAGACTACGGGTTCTAGCGCATTCTCAGCACCAACGGCAGAACGTCATCCCTCCAACACCGTGGGCGGCCCTAGGGCCGCCCACGGTGTTGTTAGGGCTAGATGCGCTCGTGGAAGGTGCGGCTAATCACGTCCATCTGCTGCTCACGGGTGAGCTTGATGAAGTTGACCGCATAGCCCGACACCCGGATGGTGAGTTGAGGATATTCCTCGGGGTGCTCCATGGCGTCCATCAGCGTCTCGCGGTTGAGCACGTTGACGTTGATGTGGTGGCCCGTGTCGTGGGTGTAGCCATCCAACAGGCTGACCAGGTTGTCGATGCGATCGCCCTCGGTTTTGCCCAGCGCCCCCGGCACAATGGAGAAGGTGTAGGAGATACCGTCCTGGGCGTGTTCGTAGGGCAGTTTCGCCACCGATTCTAGGGCCGCGATGGCCCCCTTGGTATCCCGCCCGTGCATGGGGTTGGCCCCCGGCGCAAAGGGTTCGCCCGCCTTGCGGCCATCGGGGGTACTGCCGGTCTTCTTGCCGTACACCACGTTGGAGGTGATGGTGAGGATGGACTGGGTGGGCACCGCATTGCGGTAGGTGGGGTGCTGGCGCACCTTGTTCATGAAGGTTTCCACCAGGTCGGCGGCAATGCCATCGACGCGATCGTCATTGTTGCCAAAGGCGGGGTAGTCGGCGCTGGTTTCATAGTCCACCGCCAGCCCCTCGGCATTGCGAATCACCTTCACCTGGCCGTGCTTAATGGCGGAGAGGGCATCGGCTACCACCGATAGCCCCGCCACGCCGCAGGCCATGGTGCGGTACACATCGCGATCGTGGAGCGCCATCTCGATGCGCTCGTAGCAGTATTTGTCGTGCATGTAGTGGATGACGTTGAGGGTGTTGACGTACACCTTCGCCAACCAGTCCAGCATCAGGTCATACTTCGCCACCACCTCGTCATAGGCCAGCACATCCCCGGTGACGGGGGCATAGGCGGGGCCAATTTGCTCGCCAGATTTTTCATCCTTGCCGCCGTTGATGGCGTAGAGCAGGGCCTTGGCCAGGTTCACCCGTGCGCCGAAGAACTGCATTTGCTTGCCGATCTTCATGCCGGAGACGCAGCAGGCGATGCCGTAGTCGTCGCCGTAATACTCCCGCATCAGGTCGTCGTTTTCGTACTGGATGGAGCTGGTGTCGATGGAGACCTTGGCGCAGAAGCGGCGGAAGTTGAGGGGCAACCGCTCGGACCACAACACCGTCAGGTTCGGTTCCGGTGCCGGACCTAGGTTGTACAGGGTTTGCAGGAAGCGGAAGCTGTTTTTGGTGACCAGGGGCCGCCCGTCGTTGCCCATGCCGCCGATGGATTCCGTCACCCAGGTGGGGTCGCCGGAAAACAGTTCGTTGTATTGGGGGGTCCGCAGGAAGCGCACCATCCGCAGCTTCATGACGAAGTGGTCGATGAATTCCTGGATTTCCGACTCGGTGAAGATGCCGTGCTTGAGATCGCGATCGCAGTACACATCCAGGAAGGTGGACACCCGCCCTAGGGACATGGCCGCGCCGTTCTGCTCCTTCACCGCCCCCAGATAGCCAAAGTACAGCCACTGGATGGCTTCCTTGGCGTTGGCGGCGGGGCGACCAATGTCGAACCCGTAGGCCGCCGCCATCTCCTTCAGTTCAAACAGGGCGCGCACTTGGTCCGAGAGTTCTTCCCGCAGGCGAATCACATCTTCTGTGATGGCATCCACTTCCAGGGATTTCTGCTGGGCTTTCTTGTCGTCAATGAG
>JAQCHG010000119.1 GCA_027619675.1 Cyanobacteriota bacterium | reverse complement strand
ACCGAGTTTGCAGATCGCTGGGGTAACCCCGGCTTCACCGACTATGTGCAGTTGTTGGCCCACCAAGCCGACGCCAGCCTAGCCCAGGCCAGCCCCGAGGAAACCACCCAAGCGGAAGCAGCCTTTTTGCGGGTAGCCCGCCTAGAGCAAGCCTTTTGGCAAATGGCCTATGGCGGGTGAGGGATTGACTACAATAGGCCAACTCTCCCCATTGACTCGCGCCTATGCAGATGCAAACCGCGCCCCAGTCCTCGCTGTTCCCTTGGGGACTGGGGCTAGAGCCCCTTCATCGGGATAGCGACGGCAGCCCTGAGCCCACCAGCGGGTGGCCCCTGTCCCCTCGCCCCCGCTTGGGTAAGGATTGACCGCCCCATGGCCACCTCCCTAGGGAAACGTTGGCGGCTCTCGCCGGATGTGTGGAAAGCGCGGCTGTCCAAGCGCATTGCCCTGTGGGTGTTCCTCAGCATTGTGGTGATTGAGGCGATCATTCTGGTGCCCTCGGTGCTGCGGCGAGAGCGGGAACTGCTGACGTATCTCAAGTCCCTATCGGCGGCCCAAGCCCAGGGGTTATTAACGGCAGCCCCTCTCGATCGCCTGTCCCCCGAGGCCCTACTGCACCGTCTAGAGGCCATCCAACAGGATGCCGTCATTCTCGGGGGCTCTCTCTACAGAGTGGATGGCACCTTGGTGGGCACCTTTGGCGAAGCCCCCAGCTTAGCCCTGACGGCGGTGGAGGGGGGCCAGCGCGATCGCTACGATCGCCGCACCCAGCGCTATGACGCCCTGTGGGAAATGTCCCCCCTAGAGGGGGACTACTATTTAATTATTCGCCACGATGCCGCTTGGGTAGGGCGGGAGTTTTACGCCTTCATTGGTCGCATTGCGGGGCTGGTGGTGATTATCTCCATCTTTGTTACCGGGGCCACCATGGTGGTGTTAGAACCCCTGGTGATTGCGCCGATTATGGCCCTACGGCGGGATCTACTGCGGGCGGGCCACGCCATTCGCCATCACCAGGATGCGCGATCGCTGGGGTTTGAATCGCGACCCCAGCAGGGGCGATCGGACGAGTTGGGGGAGGTGGTCACCGCCTTTGAGGACATGGTGCAGCAGGTGACGGCGGCGATCGCCGAGCGCGACCAGGCCGAAGCCAACCTGCGCCTGTCAGAAGAAAAATTCTCCAAAGCCTTTTACGCCAGCCCCAACCCCATGATCCTCAGCACCTTGGCAGAGGGGCGCTTGCTAGAGATCAACGACAGCTTTACCCAGCTCTATGGGATGGGTTGTGAGCAGGTGTTGGGCCGCACCGTGCTCGACATTGGCCTGTGGGTAGCAGCGGGCGATCGCGCCGCCATGTTGGAAACCCTCCGCACCCACGGGTACGTCCGCAACCAGGAATATCAATTTCAAAGCGCCCAGGGCGACCCCCGCACCGTGCTGTTTTCCGCCGAGACCGTGCAGCTAAATGGCGAACCCTGCCTGCTGGCGGTGGCCAACGACATCACCGAGCGGCAACAGGCGGAACAAGCCCTGCGGGAAAGTGAAATGCGCTTCCGCACCCTGGTGGAACAGGCCACCGACGCCCTGTTTGTGGTCGCCCCCGACGGTCGTTTTTTGGATGTGAATCAGCAGGCTTGCCAAACCCTGGGCTACCGCCGGGAAGAACTGCTGCAACTGGGCGTCCCCGACATCCAAAAAGCCGTCACCCTGGCGGATCTGGCGGCGGATTGGCAGCGGGCGGGGGGGCAACCCACCACCCGGGAAGGCATCCATGCCCGCAAAGACGGATCCACCTTCCCCGTGGAAGTGCGGCTGGGGCGCATCGACATGCAGGGCCGCCCGGTACTGCTGGCCCTGGCGCGGGACATCACCGAACGGAAACAGGCGGAACTGGCCCGTGCCCGCTTGGCGGAAATTGGCGAACTGGCGGCCATGATTGTCCACGAAGTCCGCAACCCCCTCACCACTGTTCTGATGGGGCTCCAATCCTTTGCCGATTTGGACCTGCCGGAACGGGCTCAACGGCGCTTGGGCTTTGCCCTAGAGGAATCAGAACGGCTGCAACGGTTGCTGAATGAAATTCTGGTCTACGCCCGAGAACAAACGGTGGATCAGGTGGAGCTTTCCCTCACGGATTTACTGCAAACCCTGGCCCAGCACTTTAGCAGCCAACCCCTGGCCCAAGCCTGCACCCTCCAATGGCAGGGGTTAGAGACCGCCGTCTACGTGGTGGGCGATCGCGACAAACTCACCCAGGTGTTCATCAATCTGCTCAGCAACGCCTGCGAAGCCACCCCCCCTGGGGAAACCGTTACCTGCACCCTCGTCCCTGAGCCCCACCAAGTCAGCCTAATCTGCCACAACCCCGGCGACCCCATCCCACCGGAGGTGCTGCCTAAGCTGACCCAGCCCTTTTTCACCACCAAACCCAGCGGCAATGGCTTGGGCCTCGCCATCACCCGCCGCATCCTCGACGCCCACAAGGGCACCCTTCACATCACCTCATCCGCCGACCGGGGCACCGTCGTCACCGTCACCCTCCCCCGCCGGGGCTAAACGAAATACCCCCTGGGTTGGGGAACACAGCGGTCTGCATTCCAACACCCAGGGGGCAACGGAGGTACCTCTCCCGAGGGGAGAGGGATTTAGGGTAAGGGGCACGGGTGCACAAATTTACGCCGCGCAGCCCCAGATCCTTGGAAACTAGCGGGCGATCGCGTGGGTGGTTTCGATGGGAAAGCCCGCCGCCTTCCAAGCCGCCACCCCGCCCCGCAGCACCGACACCCGCTGGTAACCCGCCGCCTGAAGCTGCTGGGCGATCGCTGCCGCCTCTTCATCGGTGCCAGCGTAGAGATAAATGTCCCGCTCAAACTCCAGGGTGGTCAACATGCGGCTGACCGCCTCCGCCATGGGAACGGAGATGGCCCCCGTCACATGGCTTTCATTAAAGAGATCCCGGCTGCGCAAATCCACGATGGTGAGGGCAGGCTCCCCCCAGTCGAGGCGAGTTTTGAGATCGTAGACCCGAGATTCGGGGCGCATGGGTTGGGGGGAAGGAATGAGGCCAAACAACATAGGGTTAGGGGGTGCGATGAGGAGGATTACGAAGCCGTACCTCTGCAAGTTAACAAAGCTTGCGGGATTCAACAAAGTTTTGTTGCGAAAGCTGGACATTTGCCCAGCCATTTTTCAACCTGCTCCCCCAAGTCCTCCAGCCAAACTCCCCCTTGGTTGTATACCGTAAAGCCATACACACCCCAGCCCCCAGCCCCTTCGGCTAGACCTCCCACCACCAGAAAATCCCCAATCCGAAATCCCCAATCCAAAATCTCCCCTCACCCCCCCATCATCTCCAGCAAAATCCCCACGAACGCCACGCACCCTAACCCGGCTAACACCACCGCCACCACCAGGGAGGGCGATCGCCGCGCTTTGTAGAGCAAATCATTGCGGCGAATGCGCTGGAGTTGATGCTGGTGATCCACCGTCGCCGCCACCATCGCCCCCGTCCCCAGGGCCACAAACGACAGCCCCAAAATCCGCGACAGCCGCAGGGGTGCTGCCGCCTCCCCCGCCCCCTGGTGCAGCACCGACAAAATTCGCTCAATCCCAAAACCAAAACTAATCAGGGCTAAACAGGTGCGAATCCACGCCATCAGGGTGCGTTCCTCCGCTGCGCGGTTGCGCTCCTTGGCCAATTCTGTGGCGGGGTTGGGCGTTGTCCCCATCGGTGTGCCTCCAGGCAGAATGCGGCCCTGATTATATAGCTGTCGTCGTCCCTGCACGGTAGGACCGGGCGGCGTAAATTCCCAGACCGTTCCTGGGGGCAGGGGAGCGGAGGCGCAAGGGAGCTAGAAGGGTCGGGTTACCTGACTGGTGCTGCATGGCGTAAATTGACCTACCCATGCCCCACCCTTCGGGAAGAGCACTAGACGCGAAGCGGCTTCTCGAAGCGTAGCTCTACATCCCCCAGCCCCAGCTAAGCACGGCCTCCGGCCTACTCCCAAAGGGCGAAGAGGAGCCGGATCGGAAGTCCCTTCTTCTTATGGAGACACTGAATGCAAAGCACTCGCTACGCGACGCGTTAGCACAGCCATGCCGAAGACTATACGCCCTTCGGGAGAGGAATTTAGGGTGAGGGGCAAACGTAAGACACCGTAGGTTGCGGTTGAAGAACGAAACCCAACATCCCCATGGGTTACGCTATCGCTGACCTGTCTTGCAGTTGAATCAGCCCGGCTACTTAGTCCCAAAAACAGTAATGACCTGAAAACAGTAGGGGGCTACCGTTAATTCAACCTTTAGCCCGGACGAACCTTTGGCGGAAGCCCCCATCAGTATCTACAGGGAATGGCTAGCCACGAGCTGCACCCGACCAGCATCCATCTCTGCCATGAGCAGTTCCAGAGCTTCAAAATCGGCATCGGGTACATGCCCCAACCGCGTCAACTCCGAATTGATAGCATTTTCAAGGTCAGGGGTCAGGCGACGAAAGTAGAGGGCTGTCTCTACTAACTTGCGGATTCCACTGGGGGGATGCATGGCATGAATCGGCCATGGGCCAATGAGAAATTTGCCCCTATTGTCACCACTGCACCAAAATCTCTCTGTGATCCCGGTAAAGTTTAGTGCGTGACTTTCATCAGGCTCCCCTGTGAGATTGATCACCATAGGGGCACTTGTGATGTTTGATACCGTCAGAGCAACTACTTAATCAAAGCTTTATAGAGCTAGGATTCAATATCAAGATTGAAACAAGCCCTCGCTTTACCCTGGGCACCCTCAGGGAAAGCCGCTTAAGTTCGGTACATTCCCAGCAGGCAGTGCAAGCCTCTCTGTCATCGTCCCCCACGATATCGAGTTTTAGGAGCGTGATAAAGCCATGTCCAGTCACTTTGATGCGCTTATGGTAGTTCAACCCAGCGGTGTGCTCAATGCTGCCAACGCCAAAGCCCTTCAGGCTCAACTGACGGACAGTATCGCCGCCGAGGATGTACCGGGCTTGATGGTAGATATGAGCCGGGTTGAAGTCTTGGACAGTGCTGGACTCGTGGCCTTAATCTCAGTGCTCCGGTTAGCGCGAGGGCTGCGCAAGCGTTTCTGCCTGTGTGCAGTTCCCCCTTCCATTCGCATTGTGCTGGAGCTTACCCAGCTAGATCAAGTGTTTGAGATGGTTGAAGCTGCCCCATTGTCTATGGCGGCTTAAGGTTTGATTGCCTGCACATCCTCCCATCGTCAACTGGGGCGGCTTGGGTTATACCTAATCCGCCCTGTTTTTTATTGCAGGTGAAGGTCTGGTCGGCTCAGAAGCGTTTCGGGTATGGCGACATTCGAGCCCAATGCCCCCTGAGTTGATGGGTTCGAGCAGGCGTGGCCCTGCTGGACCAGCAAAGATTTCGCGAGAGACTATTTACTCGCCCTATGCTGAGGAAGCGACCACCGTAGGATCTGAGGACCCAGCAGCAGCGGATTTCGTGGCGAAGAAATCAATGCGGTAGTCCACGATGCGGGTACCTGTTTGGGCTTCGATCGCCCTTACCAGAGCTTCTGGCAGTTCCACATGCACGTCAATAATCTGTTGGGTATCGACGCAATTGACGTGGCTGTGGGAGTCACTAATGTGGCCATAGAGACGACCATCGGAGCGCTCTAGACACTCAATCACCCCCTGTTCGGACAGGGCCTCTAAGTTTTGATAAACGGAGGTGTGGCCGATTTCCTGCCCCCGACGGTTGAGGAGATCGTAGATTTCTCGGGCAGATAAATGCTCTTTAGCTTCCCAAAGCAGTTCGAGAATGTAGCGACGCTGACGGCTCAAACGCATTCCCAAGTCTTGACACCGGGCGAGGGCATCGTCGAGAGATCGAATCGGCTTGGGGGTTGCAGCCTCGCTATTCATGGGCTTTGGCAGTATTTGTGCTAATCCATAATCAGTACCACTTTAGCTTGTGAGTTTTAAAAGCGTCTACAACGGTTTGATCTGGGCCTACCCTCGCGGCATCTGGGCGGCGCTGGGGGACGGGTTAGAGGCGGGCGCTGGGGTCTCTACTGCCTGAGAGGTGTCGGGTTATTGAGATGTG
>JAQCHG010000118.1 GCA_027619675.1 Cyanobacteriota bacterium | reverse complement strand
AGATCTTGCCGCCTCCCGAGGGCAACTGCGGTGTTCTAGTAATTGATTCTGGAGTGCAAGGGGGGCATCCGCTGATTGGCCCAGCCTTGGGAGACACGGAAGTCTTTCCTGATCGAGAGCATCAAGTAGTCACAGGTGGGCCAGAGGATGGTGACAACTTCACACCAGGCCACGGAACCGCAGTTTCAGGCATCGCGCTCTACAGCAATGTAAACCAGTGTATCCAAGAACTGACCTTTCAGCTTGAAACCTGGTTATTTTCCGCTCGCGTCACCAACGAGAACAATGAGTATGATCCCGATGAATTACTCGAAAATCAGCTCCGTCAAGCTGTTGAGTATTTCATCAATGCTTACCCCAACTGCCAAGTCATCAACCTTTCTCTAGGAGATCCTAGATTAGTTTTCCGGGAAGGTCAAAAGCAGTTTCCGCTAGCCGCTCTCATTGATGAACTAGCCTATGAATATCAGCATAAGAATCTGGTATTCGTCATCTCTGCTGGAAACTTCAACTACGCTACCGAATCTAATGAGCTAGCCCTACGTGACTACCCACATTATCTATTAAATAACGAAGCTCGCGTGATTGAACCCGCAACCGCCGCGATCGCCTTGACCGTGGGCTCTATTTCGGCAGGGACAGGCAGTGCTCAGTATCCTGATGATGCGCAGCGGCGGGCGATCGCAAGAGTCAACGGCTACCCGTCTCCATTTACGCGCACCGGATTTAGTGTAGACGGCATGGTGAAACCTGAAGTCGTCGAATTTGGTGGCGATTTTGTTATCGACAGTCAACGCCTCATCAACAATGAACCAGGCGTTGCCGTCATCACCCTCGCCAAGGACTTTAGAGAAGGACGCCTCTTTCGGGCGATTTGCGGCACCAGCTTTGCCGCCCCAAGGGTCGCCAATATGGCAGCCCGTCTCTTCACCCAATATCCCAATGCCTCGTCTAACCTCATTCGAGCTTTGATTGCCAACTCAGCTCAGTTACCCGATGAGATTCCAGACGCTTTCCCTGATGACACCGCTCAAGATAAGCAAAACCGTCTGAAAGTCTACGGCTACGGTCAGCCCGATCTCAGCAGAGCCCAGTTTTCCACCGAAAACCGTGTCGTTCTCCTCGAAGACGACGTCTTCATTCCCGTTGGGAATTTCCAGATGTATGAAATCCCACCCCTCCCCGAAGACTTCCTGCAAACTCAGGGAACGCGCACTCTCTCCATCGCCTTGGCCTTCGACCCTCCCACACGCCCCACACGGGGAGACTCTTATTTGGGTGTCACCATGGAATTTCACCTATTCAAAAACATTGACCGAGAAACGATCGTCAACGCCTTTGTGAATGCCAGCAGAAGTGACTCTCCAGAAGACTTCACCGAGATGTCACTGTCAGATCTACGCAACCGTCATGGTAACGGAATTTTCGTCAATCTCTGGCCAGGTAGTAATCAGCGCAAAAAAGGAACCCTTCAGAAAGGGCAAATTGAGATCTCCTCCCGTGCTACGGGATATGACCAAGGCCCTCTCTATTTGGTCGTTAGCTGCAACCGCAAGTGGGCCAAGCCTGAAGAAATTCCTGTACAGCGCTATGCCCTCGTGGCATCTCTCAGCCACTCCAACACCGAGGTTGACCTCTACAACCAGCTCAGGCTCAGAACTCAAGTCGCTCAGCGCTTGCGGATTCGCTAGATGTGGAGGCAGAACTTCGACCTTAGGTCGGTAATTCCTTGACTAGATTCTCCTATGACTGCACCTGAAATAACCCGCTTGCTAGAACGCTATGAACAGTCTGGGTATCGAGCCAGTTACACCGAAATTCAAAAGCTAGTCTATCTACTCAAAATGGCTGGTGAGCCAGGGTTTCAGGGGGTAACCTACCGCCGCTCGCACTACGGCCCCTACGCCTACAACTTGAACCACGCCCTAGAGGGAACCAAGGAGGAGGATTATGGGCAAGATCGAGATCGACCCTTTGAGCGCGTCAGTCAGCTAATCGAAGGCTTTGAAACCCCCTACGGTCTAGAAATGCTAGCCACCCTCCACTGGGTTACCCAGGAAGATCCTGAAGCGGCTGAGGACTGCCAGGTCGCCATCCAGCAGGTGCAGGCGTGGAGCGATCGTAAGAAAAATCTCTTCAAGCCCCGCCACCTCAAGGTGGCTTGGGAACATCTCAAGGCTGAAGGCTGGCTAGCCTTTGAGTCAGAGCGGAAAAGTTGAGCCAGCTACTTAGCTAGCTGCTACCCATTCAATCGGCTCGTAATAGAGCGGAATTAGCTTTTCCGCCTGAACAGCCAACATGGCATAGGCTTGTCCGTCGGTTTGGACAAACTCAATTTCAAACGCTTCTCCCTGACCCAATTCCTCAACCACCGTCCCTACCTGTCCCCGTCGGAGCAAAATCGCGTCTCCCATGGGAAACCGCTGGGCCTGGGTATCCTCCATCAAGGCCACCATGTCATGGAGGTGAATTGTTGTCATCGCTGCCTCCTGTCCAACTCACTAAATGGGATAAACGCTCGTTAATCTTGGCATCGGTTCACCTTGGCGGATAATCCATGCACTGCGAACCATAGATCCACCCCCGACAGCAGCGATTGGAAAATCAACAACATAGCGTTTTCCATATTGGTCTTCAGTTGTCGCGATCGCATCTACTTGAAGCACAGCTTCCATCAAGGCATCCGCCAAGAATGTTTTACTCTCCAGGGTAATCCCTAGTTTGGAGCGAAAGAGTCGAGCTTTGTGTTTGCCGCTGGGATGGTTGAAATCTAGGGCATAGGTCTCAAGCTTCTGTAATATCTGACGGCGATCTACTGCCGCTGCATAGGGTAGTTTCAAGCCTTAATCCCCCAGCAGCACCCGCATTGCCTTCAGGGCAGGACGTTTCTTGCCATTACTCACCTTGCCAAACCAATAGTGGGCCTCTTCATTGCTCATAGCCGCAATGCCATCGGCAATATTGGCAATGCGCTCCGGCTTAGACATCGGCTGCAACGTCTGGAACAACAGCGCCAAACTCACCCCCACCTCCTCCGTAAGGACATAGGGCGTCTGCCGTCTATAGCTCAACGTCTGGGGATCATACTTGCACGCCTTCAGCGCCCCATAGATCGCCTGCCGCGCCTGCACCAGCGGTTTGCCCTTCAGACGACCTACCCGCTTCGCCGCTGGACGCTTCTTTGCCCCCGCCTGCTTGTAGGCACACTGGTAAAGCTCCAGGGCAAAGTCATTGTTTTGGAGGGGCACCACCCGCAACTGAAACTCTTGCATGGCCTTGTACCTCAGCTCGCGCCCACCTAGGACTCATATTCTAAGTGAACCGTCGCCCCCAAGCGCTCCACCGGATTTCGGGTGAGGGCCTGTCGCAGCGCCTGGAGTTCAGGACCCGTGGAGGCGATCGCTGGGTCAAACGTAAACCGGAGGGTTAGGGTCAAGCTTGCCTCCGTCCCTTGCTGATTCAACAGCCCATTCAGGGTACCGAAAAAGCCCTGAAACCCCCGCACATCCCCTTGGTAGTCCAACCGCACAAACTGCGTTCCCGTCTGAATCGTGATGAGCTGCTCCACCTCAATGTCGTAGCGCACCAACAAGGGCAGAGAGGTACCCATTTTGCGGTAATCCACAACATCACTCACCACCACATCCAGTCGGGTGATGCCTGCCACAGGCTTGTTGCTCAACCAGTCCGCCAGGTCATTAAAGACCTTATTGGGGCTGCCGTCCTGGCTCCACTGGGTGGGGCGCTCAAGTAGCGTTCCTTGGTCACCGTAGCTGCCTCGATCGCTATTGGCATTAGAAGGGGTACTACCGCCAGGGGTATAAATCACAGCGGTCGTCGTTTGCTCCGCCGTTTCCCCAGAGCCATAGTCCGCCACCAATCGAAACTCGGTGGTGCGGGCAATTTGGGTTTCATAGTTGTCCCTGGGATAAAACTCGCGATCCAGCTCCACCAACTGCCCCCCTTGATAGAGCTGCACCTTCAGGGCCTCCCGTGCCTGCCAGGTCACCTGCACCGTGCGCAACTCACCGCCCCCCGCTAAGACCTGGGCATCCAGCTCAATTACTCGCGGCTCAGGCGGCTTCAGCAACCCTCGGCGATACAGCTCCACCCGCTCAGAAAACTCAAGGGTGTCAGGCATTGGAACAGGGCCATCGGTTTTGATGAAAAGCTTGTCTCCCAGCTTCATATCCCACTGCCCCGCTTGCAGCCCTTGGCGCAGGGTATCCCGCAGCTTGGCCACCTCCGCATCCAGCAGAATATTGAGCCCCAAATCCTTGGCAAACTGCTCCCGCAGGGCTTTGGTCGTCCAGTGGTCAATTCCTGGCGGCCACACCTTTTGCAGCACATAGGCCGGGGCATAGGGGCCTGCCTCCTCAGGTCGCACCTTGGCACAGTCCTTCAGCGCCTTCAGAATGATGTCCTGCTGGTTGCGGTTGCCCTTCACCGTGCTGGAATCTTGGGCCGGTAGGGGATAGTGCATCAGCCCCTTGGGAGCCTTGACGGGGTCATTGGCCGGGTAGAACAGGTGGCGATAGGCATTGGTCAGGGCAATGCGCACCTCCAGATCCATCGCCCCTTCCTTTTCCTTAAGCTGCCGCTGCTGGCTTTCGGATAAATCCTCCAGGCGGTTAGGGCTGCGCAGAATGTTTTGAATCGCCTTGTATTCCCGTGCCAGATCAATAGCCCGCTCCAGTTCTTGACCGTTGGCCAGCAAAAACAACAGCCGATTGCGGAAGGTGCGGAACTTGCCCGATTCCCCGGTGTTGTTGAAGATTTGCTCCACCACCAGCGGCGGGCCATCCATCGAGGACCTCACCGTGGCTTCGTTGAAGTCAATCACGCACAGGGCGACGGTATCGGCGCGATCGTCCACCTCATGGGCGCTTTCTGGCCCCTTCACCAGATCAAAAAACTTGGTAGCAAAGATGGTATCCCGCCGCTGGCGCAGGTCTTCCTTGGCTTCCGTCAGCCCCACCTGGGCTTTCTCCTCCGCAATGATTTTGTTGATGGAGGGCTCTTCTTTAAACCGGGCAATGGAGGTAATCGGGTCCACATCCAGATACCAGGCCACCTTAGTCAGCCGCTCCAGTGCCCGATCCACAAAGCTAATCTCCAGCCCTGGGGTCAGCAGAGACAGGTTGAGTTCCGCCCGTCGAATGCCCGCCGCCACCCCTTGGGTGAGGGAATGAAGGAAGATGGTGCGCCCCAGCCAGGTGGAGAAGGGGGGTTTCCCCGCCGCTTGCCAGTCTTGATCCTGCTGCTGGGCATGGGCTTCGCGGCCATCGGGGTTGTAAATGTCGGCCCCAATGGGGATCCGCATGAGGGGGCGCTGAATGCGGGAGGTGAGGTCGCTGGTGAGTTCTTCCTCTAGGCCCAGGGGCATGTGGTGGGGGTGAATCAGTGGGGTGTGCGGGTCCCCCTGCCGCCACAGGTAGCGCACCAGGCGGGCAAACAGTCGCAGTGCCCCGCGTGTGCGCTGGAACTCTGGAATCGAGGCGATTTTCTTCGTCAGCAGGTTGAACAGTTCGGGATGGAAGGGATAGCTGTTGGCGATCGCCGTCGCGTAGGTGGAATCCTTACAGGCATCGGGCAGGTTCACCCGGCTGGCCCGAAAGGCTTGCAGGTAGGCTTCCGAGGCTTTATCGGCAGCCTCAGCACTGATGCTGCTAAAGAGTCGTTGCCGCACGATGTTGTACACCTCAATGTCGGTGCTGGGGCTGAGCACCCGCTCCTGGCGGGCGGAGGCCCGCACCAACTCCTGCTGCACTTCAGCGGTTTCCTTGGCAAAGGTATCGGAAGCTGAGGCCAGGGAATAGACAAAAACCAGATTTTTGCAGGCCGCCGCCTGGTCCATCAGAGAGAAGAAAAAGGCCACCACCTGATCCGCCAGGGTGCTTTGGCCCACCAGCTTGGCCTTCGCTGCCCGCAGGTGGCGGGCAATCTCATCCACGATGATGACAGTGGGTTCATCCCCCACCAGGCGCTCCAGCACCGACGTGCCGGGGCTAATGCGGTTTTCATCGGATCCCCGCAGCAGTTGGTACCCTTCGATGCCCCCCAGTTGATAGGCGATTTCCCCCCAGAGGGTGT
>JAQCHG010000117.1 GCA_027619675.1 Cyanobacteriota bacterium | reverse complement strand
GGGGACGGTTCCGGGAGATCTGGCTGGAGATGCTTTGCGCGGGCAGAGCCTACCTGAAAGGCATACGACTCCGCTCAGCCAGCGTAGTTTCTGGGACGGTTACAGACGAGGGAGCGGGGGGATAGAGGAGCGCGGTGTGTCCGTGGGCATATGCAGATCTGGAATTGCGTCAATGCATCATCTGCATGACAGACAGCATTTAGTATTTGTAGATACAAAATGCCCTCCAGGGAGCGGGCTACGGTGATGCCCAATCGCGCTGTGCTGAGGGGTCAAAAATTCCCATGGCAGGCAGCACGTCCCTTAGGAAAGTGTTGGGGTGGGTGCTTCAGGAACGGTGATTTTTTCTCGCTGTACTTACCCCCATTTCTTGGAATCCGATGGCGTCTTTAGCCCCTTTCCTCAAAAGTTAGATAGGGCTCTGAAGACAAGGTTAAAAATGCTGTTAGGCAGGTGATTGCCGTGGTTGGTACAGCTCCCAAGTCTGCACAAAAACTCAATAAATTTGAGAAATTCAAGGCTGAGAAGGACGGTCTGGCAGTCAAGGCGGATCTCGATCGGTTCGCAGCCATGGGCTGGGAGGCGGTGGATGAAACGGATTTAAACCAGCGATTAAAGTGGCTAGGAATCTTTTTCCGTCCCGTTACCCCAGGCAAGTTTATGCTGCGGATGCGGGTACCGAACGGCATTTTGTCTAGTCAAAAAATGCGGGTGCTGGCGGAGGTGGTGAAGCGCTATGGCGAGGATGGCAGCGCCGACATTACCACCCGCCAAAATTTGCAGTTGCGCGGTATCCATTTAGAAGATATTCCCGATATTTTTCGTCGCTTTGAGGCGGTGGGGCTAACGTCAGTGCAGTCCGGTATGGACAATGTGCGCAACATTACCGGGTCCCCCGTCGCTGGCATTGACGCCCATGAATTGATCGACACTCGCGGTTTGATCCGCCTGGTGCAGGACATGATCACGGGCAATGGTCAGGGCAATGCTGCGTTCACCAACCTGCCCCGCAAGTTCAACATTGCGATCGAAGGGGGCCGCGACAACTCGGTCCATGCGGAGATCAACGACGTGGCCTTTGTGCCCGCCTACCGTGAGGGGCAGTTGGGGTTCAACGTGTTGGTGGGGGGCTTTTTCTCCGCCCGGCGGTGTGAGGCGGCGATTCCCCTCGATGGCTGGGTGCCGCCGGATGAAACGGTGGTGGCCCTGTGCCGCGCCATTTTAGAGGTGTACCGGGATCACGGGCTGCGGGCCAACCGCCAAAAGGCGCGGCTGATGTGGCTGATTGATGAATGGGGGTTAGATCGCTTTCGTCAGGCGGTGGTGGCGGCCTTGGGGCGGGATTTGCTGACCGCAGCCCCTAAGGATGAGCTGGATTGGGATAAGCGGGACCATATTGGGGTGCATCCCCAGAAGCAGCAGGGGCTCAATTTTGTCGGGCTGCATGTCCCCGTGGGTCGGTTGACGGCGGGGCAAATGCTGGACCTGGCCCGGTTGGCGGAGGTCTATGGCGACGGGGAACTGCGGCTGACGGTGGAGCAGAATGTGATCATTCCCCACATCCCCGATTCCCGCCTGGGGGCGTTTTTGCAGGAACCCCTGCTGCAAACCTTTTCCATTCAGCCCAGTGCGTTGACCCGATCGCTGGTGTCCTGCACGGGGGCGCAATTCTGCAACTTTGCCCTGGTGGAGACAAAGCAGCGGGCGATCGCCCTGGCCCGCCAGTTGGATACCCAATTGACCCTACCCCAGGCGGTGCGTATCCACTGGACCGGATGCCCCAATTCCTGCGGTCAGCCCCAGGTGGCGGACATCGGCTTGATGGGCACCAAGGTCCGCAAGGAGGGCAAAGCGGTGGAAGGGGTGGATATCTACATGGGGGGCAAGGTGGGCAAAGAGGCCCAGTTGGGCACCTGTGTGCAGAAGGGGGTGGCCTGCGATGACCTGCCTAAAGTTTTGACGGATCTGTTGATCGCCCATTTTGGCGCTCAACCGCGATCGCTAGGGGACCACAACGGCCATGGTCCTGGCACGGTGACAGCGATCCCGTAATCGGCTTCGGTCTGGGGTATGAGCACCCCAGCCCAGAAGAATGCCCCCAGTGGTGAAGGGTTTTGACTGGGGGTAATTGTTAAAAGAGAAAAAACCCACAGTGCTGATGCACAAAGGGTTTCATCGTTTCTTGGTTTCACTAGGAGAGTAGCACAGATGCTCGGAGAGATGTGGTCCTTTAAGGGACGCTACAAGATTCTCCACATGACATGGTTTGCCTTTTTTCTAACCTTTGTCGTGTGGTTTAACCTGCCCCCCTTGGCTACCACCATTAAGGAGCAGTTTGGTTTACAGCCCGGTCAAATGGGCACGTTGGCCCTCTGTAATGTGGCCCTCACGGTACCGGCCCGCATCATCATCGGCATGTTGCTGGACAAGTACGGTCCCCGCTTGACCTATTCTGTCCTGCTGGTTTATGCCGCCATTCCCTGTTTAATCTTTGCCACCGCCCAGGACTTTAACCAACTGGTGTTGGGGCGGTTGCTGATGGGGATTGTCGGTGCGGGCTTTGTCATCGGCATCCGCATGACTGCCGAATGGTTTCCCCCCAAGGAAATTGGTTTGGCGGAAGGCATCTACGGCGGCTGGGGGAACTTTGGTTCCGCCTTTTCTGCCCTCACCTTGGTGGTGGTGGCGGGTGCCCTGGGCTTCTTCCCCGGTGCCTTTGAACTGGCCACGGGGGATGTGTTGAACTGGCGCATGGCGATCGCCGCCACGGGCATCATTGCCGCCATCTACGGGGTGATCTATTACCTGAATGTGCAGGACACCCCCCCTGGCAAGGTGTACCAGCGTCCCGCCAGCAGCCGAGGCATTGAGGTCACCAGCGTCCGCGACTTTTGGTTGCTGATGGTGATGAATGTGCCCCTCACCCTGATTTTGATGGTGCTGGCTTGGCGCTTGCAGAAGGTGGGCTTCCTCAACGCCACCGGCTTCACCGTGGCCATCGTTGCCCTGTTGGGGCTCTACGGCTTCCAAGCCTACAACTGCTGGAGCGTGAACAAGGATCTGTTGGCGGGCCGCAAGCGCTACGCCCCGGAGGACCGCTACAAGTTCAAGCAGGTGGCGATTCTAGAACTGACCTACATTGTCAATTTCGGTTCAGAGCTGGCGGTGGTGTCCATTCTACCCGCCTTCTTTGAGGGAACATTTGGGCTGCCCAAGGCCCTGGCTGGCACCCTGGGGGCAAGCTACGCCTTCGTGAACTTGGTGGCCCGTCCCGGTGGGGGGTTGATTTCTGACCGTCTCGGCAGCCGCAAGGCCACCATGGCCATCCTCACCCTGGGCATGGGCATTGGCTACCTGGTGATGAGCAGCATCCCCTCCCTGCGGGATGGTTTGGGTCTGCCCGCTGGGGTGATGGTGGCCCTGGCGGTGGTGATGACCATGACCTGTTCCTTCTTTGTGCAGGCTGGGGAAGGCTCCACCTTTGCCCTGGTGCCCTTGGTGAAGCGGCGGATTACGGGCCAAGTGGCGGGGAATGTCGGGGCCTACGGCAACGTCGGGGCGGTGGCCTACCTGACCATCTTTAGCCTGTTGCCCATGTGGTTGGGGGGTGGGGCCGATCCAGCTCCGGCCATCCTCGATCGCAGTAACGTCATCTTCTTCCAACTGCTGGGGGTGACCTCGCTGATTGTGGCCTTCCTCTGCTTCTTCATGCTGGAGGAACCGAAGGGATCCTTCGCCGACTTCCACGAGGGGGAAGACCCCAATGGGGCACCGTCTGAGCCCGCCCTGGTGGGTTCCGTCCTAGAGAGCTAGGGGACACGGTACCGGGTTGGGTGAAACGTTCGCTTCACCCAACCGGACCTAGTGAACCCGCGCCAATTTTTGCTCCCCCCAATTTGGGGGCTGTCAGCTCCCTAGAAAGCGTTTACGACCCGCTGATAGCTCAATAAACCATGGCGGATTTCCATCGAACCCTATGTCCCTACTGCGGGGTGGGCTGTGGTCTTGAGGTGCAGCCCAACCGCAAGGCCCAGCAGCCCACGGACCCCGCTTGGCTGGTGCGGGGCGATCGCGCCCATCCCTCTAGCCAGGGCATGGTGTGTGTGAAGGGGGCGACGGTGGCGGAGGCGATGGACAAAAATCGCCTGCTCTACCCGATGATGCGCGATCGCCTGGATGAACCCTTTCGGCGGGTGAGTTGGGAAGACGCGATCGCGCGGATCTGCGATCGCATCCGCACGGTGCTGGCGGACTCAGGCCCCCAAGCCCTCTGCATGTACGGCTCTGGCCAGTTGCAGACAGAAGATTACTACACCGCCCAGAAACTGTTGAAAGGCTGCCTGGGCACCAACAATTTCGACGCCAACTCCCGCCTCTGCATGTCCTCAGCGGTGGCCGCCTACACCCAGAGCCTGGGTTCCGATGGCCCCCCCTGCTGCTACGCCGATCTGGAGCAGACCGACTGCGCCTTCCTCATCGGCACCAACACGGCGGAGTGTCACCCCATCGTCTACAACCGCCTGCGGAAATACCACCGCAAGAAAAAGGGCAAGGTGAAGCTGATTGTGGTGGACCCCCGCCGCACCGCCACCGCCAAGGACGCCGATCTGCATCTGCAAATTCGCCCCGGCACCGACATCACCCTGCTCAACGGCATCGCCCACATCCTGCTGCGCCAGCGCTGGATCGACGCCGTGTTTATGGATGACTGCACCCAGGGCTTTCGGGACTACGCCCAAATCCTCAGCCACTATCCGCCGGAGCGGGTGGCGGACCTCTGCGGTATTGCGGTCAAAGATTTGGAGGAAGCGGCCCGCTGCTGGGGTCTATCGAAGCGGGTGCTGTCCCTGTGGTCCATGGGCATCAACCAGTCCAGCGAAGGCACCGCCAAGGCCCGCACCCTGATCAACCTGCACCTGATGACGGGGCAAATCGGCAAGGCGGGGGCGGGGCCGTTTTCCCTCACGGGGCAGCCCAACGCCATGGGGGGTCGGGAGGCGGGGGGCTTGGCCCACATCCTCCCTGGCTATCGCCTGGTGAAAAATGCCGACCACCGCCGGGAGGTGGAAACCGCTTGGGGCCTGCCGCCGGGCACCATTGCGCCGGAGCCCGGCCTGTCGGCCTGGGAAATGATGGTGGGGCTGGAGCAGGGCCAGGTGGGGCTGCTGTGGATCGCGGCCACGAACCCCGCCGTCAGTATGCCGGATATTGAGCGTACTAAGGCGGCTTTGGCGGCGTCCCCCTTCACGGTTTACCAAGATGCCTACTACCCGACGGAAACGGCGGACTATGCCCATGTGCTGCTGCCCGCCGCCCCCTGGGGAGAAAAAACCGGGGTGATGACCAACTCCGAGCGCACTGTCACCCTATGCCCCGCCTTCCGTGCGGCACCGGGGGAGGCGCGGGCGGACTGGGAGATCTTTGCGGCGGTGGGGCGGGGTCTGGGCTTTGAGGCCCAGTTCAGGTTTGAGAATTCGGCGGCGGTGTACCGCGAGTTTGTGCAACTGACGCGGGGGCGGGTGTGCGACATGGCGGGGCTGAGCCACGATCGCCTCGCCGCTGAAGGCCCCATCCAGTGGCCCTGCCCCCTGCACGAGACGGATGACACCGCCTCAGAGAAGCACGACAAGCGGCTGTACGAGAACCTGATTTTCCCGACGCCCAATGGTCGCGCCCGGTTTGCGGCGTTCCATGAGCGGGGCTTGGCGGAACCGCCGGACCCGGCCTATCCCTTCATTCTCACCACGGGGCGGCTCTACGGCCACTGGCACACCCAAACCCGCACCGGACGCATTGAGAAAACCCGCAATCTACACCCCATCCCCCAGTTGGAAATGCACCCGATCGATGCCCAGCACCTGCGGGTGCAGACGGGGGACTGGGTGGAGGTCACGTCGCGGCGCGGTTCCATACGGGTGCAGGTGTTGGCGACCCAGTACATTCGCAAGGGGGTGGTGTTTATGCCCATGCACTGGGGCTTTCTCTGGGCGGATGGGGCGGAGTGCAATGCGGTCACCCATGCGGAATATTGCCCCATTTCTCTACAGCCGGAGCTGAAGGCGGCGGCGGTGCAGGTGGTGGCGGTGGCCCCTCCGGAGGCGA
>JAQCHG010000116.1 GCA_027619675.1 Cyanobacteriota bacterium | reverse complement strand
CCAAGCTGACGACCACCCTCACCCGCCACGGCACCCGCTCCATCACCATTGCGGTGGAAAGTGGCTCGGAGCGGGTGCGGCACATTGTCAACAAAAAACTCGCCACCGAGGACATTGTGGCGGCGGCGGTGAATGCCCAGGCGGGGGGACTCAGCGCCCTCAAGCTCTACGGCATGGCCGGGGTGCCGGGGGAGCTACCGGAGGACCTAGAGGCCACGGTGGCGATGATGGCCACCCTGAAAAAGGCGGCTCCCCGTCTGCGCCTCACCCTGGGGTGCAGCACCTTTGTGCCCAAGGCCCACACCCCCTTCCAGTGGTACGGGGTGAATCGGGAGGCGGAAAAGCGGCTCAAGTATCTCCAGAAAAAGCTGCGGCCCCAGGGCATCGATTTTCGCCCGGAAAGCTACAACTGGTCGGTGATTCAAACCCTGATTTCCCGAGGCGATCGCCGCCTGGCCCCGTTACTCCTTCAGGTGCGCCAGTATGGCGATTCCCTGGGCAGCTACCGCCGTGCCTTTAAGGACATGAAGGGCCAACTGCCACCCCTGGATTTCTACGTCCATACCGATTGGTCCCCCGACCAACCCCTCCCCTGGGACCACCTGCAAGGGCCATTACCCAAAGCCACCCTGTTGAAACACCGCGAGAGTGCTATCGCGGCCTTTCCGGCAGCGGCGATCGTCTAACCCACCCATGTCCCTAGTCCAGCGCGGCGTAAGTTTGCCAACCGTTTCCTTGGGTGGGGGATCTGGGGAGCAAGACCGATGTGGGTGCTCAAGCTGACAGCCGTTACGGATTCTCTGAGGTGGAGCATCACGGCATCTCCTCCATCGACATTATCCCGAACTTGAGATGGGTCTAGGACTGGCGATCGCCCCCAATTTGGGCCTGACGGTGGGCCATGGGTTCCCAGGTGCCGGGGCCAAATTCCCGCTCAAACTCCGCCATGATCCAGTCGCCCCGCCTGCCAATGCGGCGGGCGCTGCGGTGCAAATATTCTAAAAAAGATTGCTTTTGCTCCCAGGAGGGGCGTGGTCCAAAGATGGACCCTAGGCTCCACTCGCGCCGGGGCGATCGCCCCGTGTGTTCAAAAAAATTGTGATCCGCCAGGGTCGGGGCATAGCCCCGCTGGTAGCTGCGGCGGCGATGGCCGTGGAAGATTTCGATCAGGGTGGGAATGTCTTTGATCTGGTGAGCCTGTTCGCGGGAATAGATTTCCACCATGTCCTCCAGATTCAGGGGCCGTTCTGACATCCACTGGTGGTCGCAGTCTGGGCATTTGACAAAAAAGGCGTACACCATGCGGCCACATTGGGGGCACGCCTTCATGGGAGGCGGTGTACCGCCGCCGCTGCCCTCTTTGCGGGTGGGTAGGAAATATTCCTCAATGTCTTCGGGAAAGCCCAGGCGCTCTAGGTTGCCCGCTTGGTCGAGGATGATGCCGTAGCGCTTGCCCGTCTGGGGCGAGATCCGCATCACCCGGCCAATCTGCTGAAAATGCAGGGCGCTGGACTGGGTGGGTCGCAGCAGCAGCCCCACTTCCACGCTGGGCTCATCAAAGCCAATGCTGATCACGTTGCAGGAGGTCAGCATCAAAATCCGCTCGTCCCGCAGGTCCGCATACATGCGTTGGCGTTCTTTGATCGGGGTGCCCCCCTCCACGGTGTCGGCGGCGATGCCCGCCCGGCGAAACTCCTCCGCCACGTGGCGGGCATGTTCAATATCTACGCAGAAGGCAATGGTGCGCTTGCCGGGGGTGAGGCGCTGCCATTCCCGCACAATTTTGGACACCAGTTCGGGGCGATCGCAGGCGTTTTTCAGCCCCGCCTCGTCATAGTCCCCCCGCACCGTGCGCACCCCCTTTAGGTCCGCCACCCCATCTGGCGGCATACTAAAGTACTTCATCTCCGACAAAAAGCCCATGGCCTGGAGGTCGCTGGGCACCGGGGAAGCCACCAGGGTATCCAGATGTTCCCCCAGTTGGCCTTTCCCCAACCGTTCCGGCGTGGCGGTCATGGCCAGATGCACCGCCTGGGGATGGGTCTTGTAGAGGACGGATTTGCCGATGCGGCTAAACAGGGTCGTGTGGGCTTCGTCGTAGAACACCACATCGGCGGGCCAAGTGCGCCACCACTTGCGCTGGGCCATGGTTTGGACGCTGGCAATCTGGATGGGGGCGTTGCGGTCCTCCTCCCAGCCCGCCTTGATGAAGCCGCAGTGGAGGCCAAAGGACTTCATTTTTTCGTAGGTCTGCCCCACCAACACGTCCAAATGGACCAGAAACATCAGCCGTTTGCCCGCCTGCTCCGCATGGGCACAGATCTGGCCGCTGATCACCGTCTTGCCCGCCCCGGTTCCGGCAATGATCGCTACCCGTTTGTGACCCTCATTGAGCTTGCGGTAGAGGGCGTTGATCAGATCCACCTGATAGGGACGGAGTTTGGGCGGCTGGGGACGGGCGGACATAGACAGACGAGGGCGATCAACGGGTAGGGGCTGGGTGTAGGGATCAAGGCGCGATCCCCAGGGGCGATCGCCCTGACACAGCCTTTCAATGATATATCGGTACTAAACTTTCCCCAGGCGGGAAAAGGGATGGATGGGTGACGGGTAGGGATTGGATCCCAAGCGACTCCAGGGGGAAATTGCCTACCGTTGCCCATCAGCGTCCCGCACAAAATTTCGTCTGTCTAATCTAAAGGACACCTTTAGATTGGGTTCAAGGGTGTGTTAGTCTACATAAGGTCAAATCGCAAAGGGCGGCACTGCCCAGCGACTTCACCCGAGCGGCTCAGTAGCTCAGTGGTAGAGCAGGGGACTCATAAGCCCTTGGTCGCGTGTTCAAATCACGCCTGAGCCATTTACCACCACCCCCTCTAATGGGAAAAGGGTGTCTCCTTTGTGGAGTGGCCTATGGGAATGGTCTGCAAGATTTACAATCAGGCAACGGTTTCAGCGCAGGATAGCGAACCCAATGCTGGGCTTACCCATGGCGCTCAGTCTAGATCCGGTTAAGCTGACGCAGGATCAGCCTGATCGCTATGGCCATGCCAGTAGGGGAAAGGACTCAAGCCCTTGGGGGATGCCAAATTCAGCATTGCCATGTTTCGCTAGCCACTGCCATGGCGGTTCTGCTAGGTCAACGCCCATTCCCCTTACGATTGGCCCGCGTTAGGAACGTTAATGAGCGTCACCTTTTGATCAGTTGGGAAAGCGGTCACTGCAAAGCTGGCTTGATTAGAAATGTACAAAGTTTTCGGCGATATGCTGTCGGGGAATTGCTACAAAGTCAAGCTGCTGATGCAGTTGGTTGGCATTTCCCATGAGTGGATTCACGTTGACATCCTCGCCAACGAAACCCACACCGCAGACTTTAAGCGCATGAACCCCAACGCTAGAATCCCCGTCGTCGTCTTGGACGATGGCCGATTTTTGTGGGAGTCCAATGCCATTTTGAACTATTTGGCAGAGGGTACGCCGTTGCTGCCAGCGGATCCCTATGGCAGAGCCAAGGTGCTCCAGTGGCAGTTTTTTGAGCAGTACAGCCACGAGCCCTATATTGCCACCGCCCGGTACATCAACAAGTATCTCGGCCTCCCCCCAGAGAGGGCAGCGGAATACCACGGCAAGCAGGCGGGGGGCCACAAAGCCCTGGCTGTGATGGAGCAACATCTTGCGGGTCATCCGTTTTTTGTGGGCGATCGCGTCACCATTGCCGACATCAGTTTGTATGCCTATACCCACGTCGCTCCTGAAGGGGGCTTTGACCTATCGGCCTATCCCCACATTCGCCGCTGGTGTCAGGAATTTGAGCACCTCCCTGGGTACATAGCCATGGCTAGGGAGTAGCCATTATCTGTCTGCCTATGGGGTGCTTTCAGCCCTGTTGTTAGGGAAATTTAGGGCTGAAGAAGACTTTTCTGAGTTGGGCGAAGTCAGCTTAATTCTTGGTGGCGAAAACAATCCACCGTGTGGTCATTGACCATGCCGATCGCCTGCATAAAGGCATAGCAAATGACAGAGCCCACGAATTTAAAGCCCCGCTGCTTTAAATCCCGGCTCAGGGCGTCGGACAGATCGGTGTGGGTGGGGACGGCGGCCAATTCGGGCCAGTGGTTTTGAATGGGTGTACCCTCCACAAAGCGCCAGAGATAGGCATCAAAACTGCCGTGGGTTTCTTGAACCTGGAGAAACGCTTGGGCATTGGTGGTAGCGGCAACCACCTTGAGACGATTGCGGATAATCCCAGCATCCTGCAAGAGGGCTTGGTGTTTATCTGGGCCATAGCGGGCCACTAAAGCCGGGTCAAAACCGTCAAAGGCGCGGCGAAAGTTTTCCCGTTTCCGCAGGATTGTGATCCAACTCAGGCCCGCCTGAAACCCATCCAGCACCAAAAATTCAAACAGGGTGCGATCGTCGTGGAGGGGGACCCCCCATTCTTGATCGTGGTAGGCAATTTCAATGGGGTCGTCATGGACCCAACCGCAGCGCTTGGTCATGGTTATGGTAAATAAGTACTCCCATTATCCCATTGACGACCCCTCGGCGTTACCGACCCGCTACCCGCTTCTAGATCCCCGAGGATTTTCCCGGCGGGAATGCGGCAGGGTTCAGGGCTGATGACCTGCCCCCGTCGTCCCTGGACTGGTCCACAGGGCTATCCCACTTGGGCCTGCAATACGGTTTGGGTGGCCTCATCCGCTGCAAAGAGATGTTCCACCCGCAGGGATGCCAGGGTGATGTCTTGGGGGGTGCCAAAGGTGGTGAACATGCTGAAAAAAGCCAGTTCTCCATGGCGGGTGGCGTAACGGGTGGTGAGCACCGGCGACTGGGGGGGAGCGCCCCTACCCTGAAGCCCGCCGGGACCCAAGCGATCGCGCAAGAGGTGGGCAAAGGCGTCTACTTGGGGGGCGATCGCGGGCTGCATTGCCGCCTCTTGGCGCAGGCGGGCGAGAAACCCAGGCCCCACCTCCGGCAGATTCGTGATGTGCTGGGTCAAGCCCTGGGGATGGGCCAAGAGATCCAGGGAGGATTGCCGTGGGGGCGGCGTTGTCGGGCATCAGGGCCGACAGCAGCCATTGCCCGCCTTGGTTTAGGCGCAGTAAATTCCACTGGGCATCAATCACCAGGGCGGGCATGGGGTCATGGGCAGCCAAGAGGCGGGCTAGGGCTTCGTTGGCCAGGGTCAGGGAGTCATCCGCTAAGGGCGCGTTGCTGTAGAGGGGCGCATAGCCTGCCTGCAACATCACCGCATTGCGCACCCCCAAGGGGGCGTTGAGTTCTTGCAGCCAGGCCGCCAGCAATGGACGACTGGGTTTAGCCCGTCCACTTTCCACAAAGCTAATGTGCCGCTGGGAAACCCCCAACCGTAGGGATAGCTCCAGTTGGCTAAGGCGGCTGGCTTTGCGGACCTGTTGCAGGGTGGCCGGGAGGGGGGAGGCGGTGGAATCCATGTCGCCATTCAACCACGGGAATTTCAGAATTCAATAACCTACCAGGTAATTGAATCTATGAGCTTGCTGGCAAATACTGGGGCTGTTCACCCCATTTTCGGTGCGGTTATGCAACGTATTCTATTAGGACTCACCCTGGCTCTGTTCGGTGTATTGAGTGCCGCCGCCCTGTGGTACCACGGCTATTGGGGCATTTTAGAACCCCATTTCAAAAGCTTTGGGGAAGGCCAAGTGCTGGCAGATTTAGTCATCGCCCTCACCCTGGTGATGGTCTGGATGTGGCGGGATGCCAAGACCACCGGACGCAACCCCTGGCCTTGGATTGTGGCAACGTTGGCGACGGGTTCTTTTGGTCCCCTCCTGTACCTCCTGACCCGGCCCAAAACTGAGCCAAGTTTGAACCAAAACTGAGCCAAAATGGCCGTCTGCTGCTGTGAGAATTGGGCAATCTGAGGACAGGATGCTTCCGGTTGGGGGCATCCTGACGTACACCTGCCTAGTTCCTTGGCAATATGTGGGCGATCGCCTCTGTGGAAACTCAGCGATCATTCGCGATTTTAGTAACCCCTAAGACGGGTGCCTTCCAGTTTTGTGGCCCCCACTCCCCCGCCCTAGAAAACGGCTAGCCAATTGACGCCGTGGGATTCCTCAGTAGGGAAACGTGCTGTAGGGAAAACCAC
>JAQCHG010000115.1 GCA_027619675.1 Cyanobacteriota bacterium | reverse complement strand
ACAAAACGATTGGCGGGACGGTCATAGAGGGCCTGGGGGGTATCCACCTGCTGCAACACCCCATCCTTGAGCAAGGCAATGCGGGTGCCCATGGTCATGGCTTCCACCTGATCGTGGGTGACGTAGATAAAGGTGGTGCCCAGTTCCTGATGCAGCTTGCTGATTTCTGTGCGGGCCTGCACCCGCAGTTTGGCATCCAGGTTAGAGAGGGGTTCATCCATCAAAAACACTGCTGGGTTGCGGACAATGGCCCGACAGACCGCTACCCGTTGCCGTTGCCCCCCTGACAGTTCCTTGGGTTTGCGATGCAGTAGGGCATCAATGCCCAGTTGTCCGGCAGCCCGCTGCACTCGCTGTTGAATCTCCCCCCGCTTGAGCCCCTGTAGTTGCAGACTAAAGGCCATGTTTTCGTACACGGTCATGTGGGGATAAAGGGCGTAGGACTGGAACACCATGGCGATGTCGCGATCCTTGGGGGACAGGTCATTGACGCAGCGATCGCCAATGTAGATCTGCCCAGAGGTCACCGATTCCAACCCCGCCAGCATCCGCAGAGACGTGGTTTTGCCGCAGCCAGAGGGACCGACAAACACCAGAAATTCTTGGTCCGCCACCTCAATGGAGAGGTCACGGACGGCCACAAAATTGTCAAAACGCTTGGTGACGGACTGGAAAGAAACCCTAGCCATTGCGTCCAGTAAATCGACTGCTCTTGATGTTGCTGACCTGAAGCTGCTTCCTACCTTACCAGAGCAGATCAGGGCCTTCCCCCTTAGAATCATCCAGTCGTCACAGCAGGACGGACCGCACACCGTAACGTTGTTGTGCCCCGCTCCCTAGGACGAATGGGCGGGGGAAGTAGGAGGGCGGCCCGCCGCTGCCCGAGGATAGTCGGCCACGTTTTCACCAGAAATCCTGCGGATTTGAGGCCCCATTCCCTGTAAGGTCAAAGGACCGCTTTAATCCTCCTTTAAAGAAACTTTCCTAGGACACGTCATCCATGACAGGTAAACGCCTTGCCGGGTAGGTATTACCGCACTCGCCTCTATTCTGGGGCTAAGGGCTGTCATCCTTGCACATCAAGGGTTTTCCCGTTAACTGGTGATAGCCCCTAGCCATTCTCTGCCTAAACGTAGGCGTTCCCCTCGGAGGCGTGACCTACAGCCAGCGCGGATCCATTCAGAAACTGTGCGAAGTGAACACCCTCGGGTACTTCGGCCTTTTAGGATGCTGGCTTAGCAGCAAATTGAGGCGAAAAACAGTCATAGTGCCGTTTTCTCTGCCGCTATCGCGGAGTTACCCCGGTTCAGGTTGTATAGCCAGCCTTTTCAGCCCTTGGCTGCCATCCACAGACTTGCCTTTCTTGGGAATCATTGGCAGTATCGGCGGCGTTCATCTGACTCAACTGTTTGTCCACGTTGACTTGCCTCGACAAGGATTCCAGAGCACTGTGATTGACTGGCATGGATAAATCGCTGATTGACATTCTGTGGGTCTTGGTGTGCGCCGCCCTGGTGTTCCTGATGCAGGCAGGATTCCTGTGTTTGGAGGCGGGGTCAACCCGCAGTAAAAACACCATCAATGTGGTGATTAAAAACATTGCCGATGCTGGGGTGTCGGTGTTGTGCTTCTGGTTGTTTGGCTACGGCCTGATGTTTGGGAGTACCCACTTTGGCTGGCTCGGCACCACTCACCTGGCACCGGAGGTGGGGCAGGGGGACGTTTGGCCAGTGGCCTTTTTTCTGTTCCAGGCGATGTTTTGCAGCACCGCTGTCACCATTGTGTCGGGGGCAGTGGCGGAACGGATGCGGTTCAACATCTACCTGGCGATCGCCCTACTGGTGTCTGGCATTATCTACCCCATCTTTGGCCATTGGGCCTGGAATGGTCTGGATAGCGGCAACAGCCTGGGTTGGCTAGGAGCCCTGGGATTTGTGGACTTTGCCGGATCAACGGTAGTCCATAGTGTCGGGGGCTGGGTCTCCCTAGCAGCGGTCATCATCGTCGGCCCCCGCATCGGTCGGTTTTCCCCCAAGCGGCGGCAACCGTTGCTGGTGGGGTACGACCTCCCCCTGGCCCTACTGGGGGCTTTGTTGCTGTGGGTAGGGTGGTTTGGGTTCAACGGCGGCAGCGTTTTGGCCCTCAACGACCAAGTCCCCGGCATTATCGTCAACACGGTGTTGGCAGGGTCAGCGGGGTTGGTCACCCCTATCTTGCTGCACATAGGCCGCCACCAACGGGTCCCGGTGACCGCTGTGATGAACGGGTCCCTGGCGGGGTTGGTGGCCATTACCGCCAATTGCCATGTGGTCACGGCCAGCTCATCGGTGATGATTGGGGCGATCGGCAGTTTGTGGATGTTAGCCGCCGAACGGCTTCTAGAACGGCTGCGCTTGGATGATGCGGTGGGGGCGATTCCGGTCCACCTCAGTGCGGGCATCTGGGGCACCCTGGCGGTGGCCCTGTTTGGGGATTTGACCCTGATTAATACGGGCCTGAGTCGGGTCAATCAGTTTTGGGTGCAGTTGGCAGGCATTGGCACGGCGGCGGTTTGGGCCTTTGGCCTGACCTTTTTGATTCTCTACATGACCAATCGGCGTTGGCCCCTGCGGGTGCGACGCAAGCATGAGCACATTGGCCTCAATGTGGCTGAGCATGGGGCCGTCAGTGATTTGGTGGATCTGTTCACCACCATGCGCCGCCAAGAACGCACGGGGGATCTGAGCCTGCGGGTCCCCGTGGAGATGTTTACCCCGGTGGGGCAAATTGCGGCCCGCTACAACCGGGTGATTGCCGCCCTAGAGCAGGCCCTTGCCCGCACCGATGTGATTGTGGAACGGGCCATTGAGGCGATCGTCACCGTCTCCCAGCAAACCCTGCAAATCCGCAGCGCTAATCCTGCCGTTGGCAAACTCTTCGGCCAGTCGGATCAAACCCTGCAAAAACAGTCGCTGCTGAGTCTGGTGGAACTCAACCGGGAAGATTTACCCGCCAACGCTCCGGATTCCCAAACCACCTTGCAACAGTTTCTGGCTAAGGCCAGCCAAGATGGCAGCCCCTACGAAATTTTGGGCCGTCGCCGCAGTGGCGGGACGTTTCCTGTGGAGGTGACCGTCTCGCCCCTGCGCATGGGGCGAGAAAGCTGCTACACCCTGATCCTGCGGGACATTACCCTCCGCAAACAGGCAGAAGAAGCGTTGCAAGAGGCCGAAGCGAAGGATCTCAAAACCCGTCAGTTGGAGGCCACCCTCAAGGAGTTACAGCAAACCCAATTGCAACTGATCCACAGTGAAAAGATGTCGAGCCTGGGGCAATTGGTGGCTGGGGTAGCCCATGAGATCAATAACCCCATCAACTTCATTTACGGCAATCTCAGCTATGTAGAAGACTATCTACAAGACCTGATGGACTTGCTGAATGGCTTCCGCCGCGAATTTGTAGACGTGCCCCCAGTCCTACGCAAACAGCTAAAGTCTGTGGACATGGACTACCTGGTCCAGGATTTACCGAAGATCCTCAATTCCATGCGGGGCGGGGCAGAGCGGATTACAGAAATTGTGAAATCCCTACGGGACTTTTCCCATGCGGGGGGGGCGGAACTCAAGCGGGTGGATATTCACCAAGGCTTGGACAGCACCCTCACCATTCTGGGGGGGCGATTAAAGGCCAAGGGCACCCGCCCCGCCATTGAGGTGACGCGCCATTACAGCGATTTGCCCAAGGTGGATTGTTATCCAGGGCAATTGAACCAAGTGTTTATGAATCTGCTCACCAATGCCATTGATGCCCTAGAGGAAAAGTTAGAAGCCTTAGGGGCGGCTGGAATAGGGGACCCCGAGGAGGGCGGCTTTATTCCCCACATCACATTGCAAACAGAAAGCATGGCCGATGAGTGGGTGCGGGTGCATTTCACCGACAACGGCGTCGGCATCCCAGAAGCAGTGCAGCGGCGGATGTTGGATCCGTTTTTTACCACAAAGCCCGTGGGCAAAGGCACGGGGTTGGGGATGGCCATCAGCTATCAAATTGTGGTGGAGCGCCATCGGGGGCATTTGAAATGCACGTCTACCCCTGGTGAGGGGACACATTTTTTGATTGAAATTCCTGTCAACCACGACGTTGCCGATCCCCAAGCGGCCTAGTGGGTCATTGGCCCCATAGGAGTTGTGGCCTTTGTACAGCAAGGGGGCTGGTGGTCATGGATGGTCCAGCCGTTGGGAACGGCATCGGCCCTAAAGGCAGGGGTAGGCAGGACCCTGGTGACTCTCTATGGCGGCCATTCATGGCCAGAGACAGACCTAAGTCCAGCCCAAATTCCCTCGACGGGGGGAACCGAATACCGATGGGAGTCCGATAGGTTAGGACGGTAATGTCCGGGCTCTAAGGCAACACACAACCGGGATTTGGGGACCACCCCTACGATTTGGCGATCCCTACCCGTTGATCTGATGTAGAGCCCTGATGTGGATGGTCCATTGCTTTCCCTTGTCGCTATGTCTTCCCGCCCTGATCCCAGCCATGCCCGCAACCGACGACGGGCCATCAATGCCATCGTGCTACTGATAGCGCTGGGTTTACTACTCAGCAATCTAGGCGGCGCGATCGCCGCTAGCTTTCAACAGGGGGTTGGGCCAGGGATCCGTAGTTTGGCAGCAGCGGGGGTGCCGTTGCTGGCAGCCTTTTACGTGGGTTACATCAACCGCCTGAAGGTACCGGCCAACCATCGGGGCGCGCCCGTAGTGAACAGTTTTGTGATGTTTACCCTGTGGACGCTGCTGCTGTTTTGGGTGGATGGCCAGATTGATCTCCCCGCCTTTCCGCTACAGGAGCTGCTCTATAGCTGCACGTTGGCCTTTATGGTGTGGCGATATCAACGTCCCCGAGCGCTCCGCACCCTTGCCGCCTGTGGTTATGGGGTGATTGTGGGTTGGTTAGGGACTCTAATTTTGTTTGGTGCTGCCGCGATCGCTTAGGGACCTGTCGTGTCCTACCAGCACTCAAGCGCTTAGGCGATCTTCGGGAAAGAGTTTACCCGCCGTAGGGTGACGTCAGCGCAGCGTGACGCACCGTATACCGGGTAATTTCATTGCCAGAAATCTTCTTAATGGATGGGCAGCACCCTTGGGTGGACATCACCGCGCCCTTGACCATCCATTCCCCGGCTTCGGGAAATGGTGGGCAAATAGTAGACCGCACGGTGTTGGAGGGCGAGAATGCAGCCTCTGGGGCCTAAAGCTGCCAGTACAGCACATTGCCCAGGGAGCCCCGGAGTCGTTGCCCCAGGGGTCGCTGTCGCCACTGTTTTGGCGTGATCAACCGACTGTGGGCAAAGGCTTGCTCAAATAGTTGCTCCACCGATGCCAATAGGGTACGATCGCAGGTGCAGAGATTAAACTCATCATTGTGGAAAAAGCTGCGGGGATCGAGGTTGGCGCTGCCCGCACTGACCCAGTGCTGATCGATCAAAATCACCTTGGCATGCATCATGCTGGACTGATGCTCATACAAATCCACCCCTGCCGATAGCAGACGACCGTAGCGACTGCGGGCCACATCCCAAACCAAGGGCTTGTCGCTGCGGGGACCCATGGTGACGATGCGTACATCTACCCCCCGCCCACGGGCTTGGGCCAGGGTATGACAAGTGGCGCGATCGGGCAGTAGATACGGGCTGGCGATCCATACCCGGTGTTTGGCCGCCAACACACAAATGTGAAAGAGACCGCGAATAGGGGAGTCACGGGGGCTGGGATCTTCTCCCGGCGTCACCACGATGGCGGCAGGTTCAGCAGCCGTCGAGCGGAGGGGTTGGTGATCGAGGAGATTCACATCCCCGCCCGCATCCAGCCAATGCTGCCAAAAGAACCCGGTCAAGAGCCCCACCACCGGACCTTGCCAGCGACTTTCAAAATCAAACCAAGGGGGGTAATGGCCACCCCGAAAATGGCCATCCCATTGGTCAGAAATCCCCGCACCGCCAATCAGGGCCACCTGCTGATCCACAATCAGCAATTTGCGGTGGTTGCGTCGCAAATAGGCTAAAGGATCCCGCCAGGAAAAGGGTTGAAACAACCGCACCGCCACCCCCGCCTGCCGTAGCCGTTGCCAGTAGGCGGGGGCCATGGCGTTTGCTCCGTAGGCGTCTACCAA
>JAQCHG010000114.1 GCA_027619675.1 Cyanobacteriota bacterium | reverse complement strand
CAGGCGTACGCGGAAGTGGAAGGGGCGACCGCCGCCGAGGATGGCATCCTCCCCCAGGGTGGTTTCCCCCAGGATGAAGCCTCGGGTAAACACCTCTTCGATGGCGATCGCCCGCGCTTGGGGCGGGGTGCTGGGGTCGGGCAGGGGCAGGCCCGTATAGAGGTGTAGGTAGAGGCTAAGGCCCCGGCGGGTACCGCGATAGCGGTAGATTTCCATGGCCTGGCGAATTAACCGTCGTTGGTCGGCCAAAGGCCACTGGGGCAGAGCCTGCCAGCCCACCCAATGGGCCAAGAAGGGTAGCAGTTGCTGGGGGGCGGTGAGGGGATCCAGGTGCGCCCAAAGGGTATCCATGGCCTGGACGGCGGGCTCAAAGGTCTGCTCAAACACCGCCAACAGCCGCCCGATGAAATCCACTTCCCGGTAGAGGCTGGGCAAAAAGCGGGGGTAGAGGCTGTGGGGCCGCACCACCAGGGTAAAGGGGGCGGTGGTCTGCCATTGGAGGCCGCCGCCGTCGGGGTTCCGTCCCAGCAGCACCACCTGGCCACTGTAGTTGATTTGCAGGCTTTCCCCCGGTCCGAGGGGCTGGCGCTCAAAGTGGTCGGCGGGCAGGGCGAACTGCACCACTGCGTCCAGTTGCCGCCCTGGTGGCAGGGGGTGGTCGGGGGTCTCCACCTGCCACCAGTGGGGGGGGAAGTCGCCGCTAATCTGCACCTGCACCGTCAGGGGTTGGGCTTGGTCGTTGCGCACCTGCACCACCAGTTCGCTGGGCTCACCGGGGGAGAGGCGCAATTGGCAGCGTTCGGCACTGGGGGCGATCGCGGTGGCCATGGGGCTGCTGTCCACCGCACCGGGGGCGGGGGGCAACTGCATGGGGGTGAGGGTGACTGAGGGCATGGTGGCGCACTCCCCTAGGTCAACACGCTGATGGTATGCCCCGATCGCAAAAAGCGATCGCGCCAGGAACAAACCAGCCCCACGGGGCCTGGATAGATGGTGTCATTGGCGGCCAGGGTGCGGACCCAGGTGCGGTTTTGCCAGCGCAGCTCAAATAGCAGCACCGCCCCCAGGTACCGCACCCCCGGTGTTTGTTGGAACAGGGCAATCAGGTCAGACTTGTAGACCGGGGTGCCAAAGGGCCAACCCGTGCCCTCGGGGCCGCCCGTGATCGGGTTCAAAAACCGATAGAGCTGGGTTTGCAGGGTGTCCACTAGGGCCTGTTGGGCCTGGGGATTGCGGTAGGCCGCTTCCACCCCCACCTCTGCCTGCACCGACACTCCCACATAGTCTGCGGGTAGAAGCTGGACCTGAATGCCCAGCAGGCGGCGATCGTCCAAAAAGGCCAACACCTCCTGCCGCAGGGTGTCCGACAGCTCAAAATTGCGGGGATGGAGCCCTTCCCCGGTGGTGAGGGGGTGGGTGTCTACGGCGGGCACCAGCCGCAGATTCACAGTGCCGGGCTCCCCCTGGTAGGCGGTATCGCGGGGACAGTAGGCGCGGGCCACGCCACGGCTGGCCTGGAGGGTGAGGGTTTCAAAATCTTCGGGGGTGACGGCGCGATCGCGGGTCCGCAGCAGGCGCGGTACTCGGATCACCGCCTCTTCTAAGGACTCGCCGTCGGCCCCCCCCTGGGCGGATTGGTGGTTGCGGACGCTGGTGACGTAGGGCACCGCCGACTTTAACACCGCGATCGCCCCCTGCTGCACATTGCCCCGCTGGCCGCCCCCGGTGCGGTAGGCCACCATGCGAATCACCGCCCCCCGAGGGGGCACCTTGCCGTACTGTTGCTGTTGGGATTCCGCCGCCGCCAGTTCCGCCGCCGCCGGGGTACGGCCCACCACCTGCGCCTGCTGGCGCATACGGGTGCGCTCCCGCAGGTAGCTCGACTCCCGAATCAATGGCCCAAACTGGATCTGCCCCGTGAGGGAATCCAGGCTGTAGTGCAGATCCTCCGGGCCAGAGTCGGCAAAGTCATTCACCTCCTGCCACACCTCCGGTAGCCCCATGGGCGGGATCACCACCAAATGCTCCCCCTCCCGCCGGGGCAGGATGTGGGTGGCCTGGAGTTGAAATTGCTGACCGGGGGTGCCGTCACTTTCCCCCACCAGCTCATTGCGAATGACGGTGCATTGGCTGGTCACCATGGTGCCGCCAATGGTGCGGGCGGCCAGCCCCGACAGAAAGGGCGATCGCTGATAGGTGGCCTGATCATTCGCCGGGGGAATGTACACGCACCGCAGCCACCGCCCCTGGTAGGAGCCAAAGTAGTCCACGGGCCAATGGAGGGGCAGGTGCAGCACCACATCCGCCTCCCGTTCCCCCACCCCTTCATTCGGATCGGTGGGGTCCTCAAAACTAAAGCCTCGGGTGCCGTCGTCCTTCTCATCCCGCAGAATGGGCTGCCAACTTTCCCCGTCCCAGGCTTCCCAGCGGCGGGGGGGATGCTCGGGGTTGATGCCGGTGGATCCAGCGGGTTCCCCCCGTAGGGTGAGGGCAATGACGTTGCCATCAAGGGAAGCGTCCGGTTCAAACACCAGGTAAAAACAGTTGTTGACCTGGGGCTGTTCTTGAAAGACGGGCTGTTCCCTACCGCTCCAGTAGCCGCCGCTGTCCTCAGTCCAAAGGTTGGCAAAGCGATCGCGCAGCACCTGGGGCCGGGTTTCCACCCCGTTGGCGGTCAAAAAGTGACGAATGGCGGGCACCCCCAAGGTCAAGGGGCGATCGGTGCTAAACACCACCGCCTCATCGGTTTCGGTGCGCTCCGTGGCCACCTCCGTGTGCAGGGGAATGGTGTAAGCCTCCTGCAAAGCCGCCGACAGGTAAAAGGTGACCGGGGCCTGGGCGGGCACCGGGGGCCGCAGGCGAATCCCCAGCATTTCTAAAAACGTCACATAGTTGCGCCGGGGTACCTGGTTGAACCGCAACAGCATCTGATCCGTCAGCCAGGCAAACAACTCCACCAGGGTGATGCCGGGATCAGAGGGGTTGTAGTTGGTCCACTCCGGGCAATAGCGGGGAATGCGGAGAATACATTCCTCCACCAGT
The DNA here is from genome assembly GCA_027619675.1 of Cyanobacteriota bacterium. Classification (GTDB taxonomy): domain Bacteria; phylum Cyanobacteriota; class Cyanobacteriia; order Phormidesmidales; family Phormidesmidaceae; genus PCC-6406. Next base: position 3,115 of record JAQCHG010000114.1, on the reverse strand, counting down.
TCTTGGAAGGTGCGATCGTCCAGATCCGACTTAGGCAGATTGGGCAGAAAGGAAAACTCCAAGGCTAAGCAACCTCCCCAGGCGGCAGTAGATAAAAGGGATACACCAGACTGCGGCTATCGTGGCTGGTTTTGGGATGGTAGAGAATCTCAATATCTACCCGGCCCCGCACCGGATCAGGGTCGGTGCGCACCGCGTCCACTTCAATGCGGGGTTCCCATTTCACCAGGGCTTCTTCCACATAAAGGCGAATCAGCAGCAGGGTTTGGGTATTCAGCGGCGCAAACACCAACTCCGACAGGCGACAGCCAAAGTCGGGGCGATAGATGCGCTCCCCCAGGCTGGTGCCCAAAATAATGCGGATGCTGTCTTCTAAATTTCGTTCTCGGGCGCTGAGTTGGAGCCCCCCCTGAACGCTGACCCGTAGGGGAAAGGCCACGCCTTGACCCAAATGGTTCTGAGCCCCATCACCCCCAGCCGCATTCACCATTGGCTACCCTCCTGCGCCCTGTCGCCCTAACCCTAGGGAGGATTTCACCACCTGTCCATTCCCCAAACGTCGAAAGTGCTACCAGGGTATGCCCTAATGCCCTGGGTGGGGCTGTTTCAGCAGCTTAAATTTACTTTGCATACCAAGGCATCTACGTTTGCCGTTGAGTTTGCTATGGTGGGGCGCAAATCCCTAGATTTTGGTGCCGCTGATGGGAACCCCCGCTGCTCGCCTCACGGATATGACCGCCACCGGAGACCCCATCACCGGGCCGTGTGTGCCCAATGTTTTGATCGGGGGGCTGCCCGCAGCGGTGATCGGTGATCTGGTCAGTGGTTCTGTCTGCGTAGGGGCCATCACCATTATTATCCCCACGGTGTTGATTGGCGGGCGACCCGCCGCGCGCTTGGGCTCCACCGTGACCGGGGTCAACCCCGTCTCTGGGGTGCCCGTGACCACCGCTGTGATGATGCCCTGCTGCCCTACCGTGTTGATTGCCTAGTACTGCACGGCGTAAATTTGCGCACCGTTGGCCCTCACCCTAAATCCCTCTCCCACGGGGAGAGGGACTTTCTATTTGGCTCTTCTTCGCCCTTTGGGAGTAGGCCGGACGATGTGCATAGCAGGGGCGGGGGCATGGGTGTCGCTACTTCCGCCGCAGAGTACTAGGTCTGTCAGCGGGCGGATTGGATCAGGGCTTGCAGGTATTGGGTCGCCTCTGCGGGGGTGAGGGTGACGGCTTCCCCCCGGTGCAAGATTTCGTACTGGCCTTGGTGGTAGCCGTGGCCCACAATTAACCCGAGGGCGATCGCCTCATTCCCCAAGGCATTGAGTTGGTTAATGTCGGCAATATCGCGATCCTGATTGGGGCGATCGCCCCCAGTCTCTCCGTTCGCGGTCATCGGCCTACTCTCCATGGGTAAACAACAATAGCCCCCGATTGCAACTGTAAATCGCCCTTTCCACGCCTGATGGCTCATCCCAAATTTGGCTCATCGCCCCACCGCCTGCACCGGGCGCAGAGCCCTGCGCCCCTACCCCTCTCTGGTTTTAAACTGGGGGCCTTTAACCAGGTTTCAGGACAACCCCATCTCCCCCTCTCCCCCTAAGGAATCGTCAACCGAGGACCAATAAACCAATTTTCCGTCGGACTCCCCGGCGTATCGTCAATTACCAACTGACTTTCGGCCCCGTCCACATTCACCCGCGCCAGATAGTCTCCCGGTTCGATGTAGTCGATGGGCAGGGTGACGGTGGGGCTGGGCTCGGTTAACCCATCCCATTGGTCAAATAGGTAGGCGCGGGGTTCCGCTACTGACCATTCATTCAAAAACAGCACCACCCGCTGATGGGGGTACACGGGCATATTCAACTGCACCGTCACCCGTCCGGCGCGGGGTTCGTCGTCTTCCTGGCGGGTGAGTTCCACCGCGATCGCCTCCAGGGTGGGGCGCAACACAAAGGGGGCAGCGTTGGACTCTACCCCCAGGCCATAGCGGGGGGCACCGGGGGGCAGGGATCCCGATGCGGGGGGATGGAGCACCTGCAAGCTCTGCACCCCCGCCCGCAGGACCTCCGGCGGGATCGCTGTCAGGTCCACGGTTAGTTCCGTGGGGCTGACGGTATCGGGCTCTAACTCGCGATCGCCCAGGCGCACCAAGGTCCGATGCTGCCCCTTGAGAAACTGCCCCTGAATTTTGAGGGTGCTGGCGGCGTGGATGGGGGCCAGATGGCCCTCGCTGGCCATGATGCGGTCCACCTGGGGCTGGCTGAGGTAAGGGGAAGCCCCCCCGGTCTGACGCTGGCGCACAGGCAAGGCCCGTTGAAAGGGCACCTGCCCCTCCATCATCAGCACCATCACCTTGTAGGCCATGGACAGCACATAGGGGGTTTGAAAAAACACCGTCCAGGTTTTCGACAGATCCTCTAAATTCAGGTCCAGGGGCATCAAGGATAGATGCTGGATTTGATCCCCCAGGGACGAGTCCCGCAAAAAGCTGAAGGTGCTGTCTTCGCAGGTGTCTTGGATCAGGGGGGCGGGGATGGTGCGGAAGTCGGTGAGGGTACGCACCACACTGCCCAGTAACCGCTGGGGGGCCAACTCGCTCTCGTTGCCGTAGAAGCTGAGCATGTAATACAGATCCAGGGCCGCCTGCCGCTTGCCGGGGTTGCCCTTGCTGCGAAAGGGCATCACGTCCATGTTTTGCAGGGTGGGGTTGGTGATGATTTGGTAGAGAAACAGGTTCACCCCGGTTTCGGGGGTGCCATTGCCGATGTCGCTAGGGCGGACGGTGGTCACCCGTGCCCCTTCCACATCCGCCTGCACGGCACTCTGGAGCACCCGTTGCAGGGTGGCGGTGATGGTGGCGATCGCCAAATGGTCACTCATGGGTTAGGCGGGTCCTGAGGGGGCATGGCAGTGGCCAAAGGGTTGGCCGGAGCCACAGGGGCACGGGGCGGTCGGGTCAAGGCGAGAAAAGGGGGGATCCCAAGGGGGAAAGCGATCGCCCTGATCCGCTGGGGGGCGATCGTCCCGACACCAGGGCAGGTCCGCATCAATGCCCTCCTGGTTCGGATCGTAGGGCACTAGCTCATCCCAATTTCCTGATCCCGCCTCTCCTCTAC
>JAQCHG010000113.1 GCA_027619675.1 Cyanobacteriota bacterium | reverse complement strand
CAGCCCGTTCAAATAGGGGTAGACGGTTTCCAGATTCAATGGCCCAAAGTGGCCCCGGTGAAAGGCCAGCAGCCAGCGAAAATTTTGGGTTTGGCCGGCGGCGAGGGCAGCTTGAAAGCCGATGCCCGTGATCACGGTAATCAGCAGGGGGATGGCCATGATTGGGGCCAGGGTCCGGTGCAGCGATCGCCAGCGTCGTTTGAGCGTAGCCATGGCCTTCTGTCCTTTGCGTTTGTTTGCCCCATTCTCCCGCAGCCTAAACCCTCCAGTTCACGGTAGGGTCAAGCTACACTAAACAGGACTTACGATCACACCGATGAACCAGGGGCTTAAGCCCCTTGCCCCAAGGGAATGCCGAGGATGCGGGCGCGGTTTGCGTAAGCGCTAGGGGCTGTCATCCATTAGCGCAGGCATCCTGACTGTGCAACAGCTACAGCCCCTAGCCACATCACAGAGGCGGGCGCGGTCATGCTTACCCAGCAAGACGTTCACCTGTGATTGATGACGCGCCCTAACGAACGCTGCTGGAGAGTGGGAGGCCCTGCCATGACTGCAAGCTCGACAGAATTGCTCCGCATTGGTGAAGTCAGCGCCCAAGTAGACCTCCCCGTCAAAACCGTGCGCTACTACGAAGATCGGGGCCTGATTCAGGCCAGTCGCCGCTCCTCGGGGGGCTTTCGCCTCTTTGACCCGGAGGTGGTGACCCGGCTGCGCTTCATTCGCCGCTCCCAAGCCCTAGGGCTGAGCTTGCAGGATATTCAAGACATCCTCGCCATTGCCGACCAAGGGCATCGCCCCTGTCAAAACGTGCGGAAAAAGTTTCAGGCCAAGCTGGGGGCGATCGATGAGCGCATCGCCCAACTCCAGCAACTGCGCCAGCAACTGCAAACCCTGATGGCAGAAGCCGACCAAGCCGAAACCCTCGACGCCGACATTTGCCCCATTATTGAGCACGCCACCACCGCCGATGGGTAGCCCACCGCGATCGAGGGAAGCGGCAGCAGAGCCTTAAGCTGAAGGAAGCATCAAGCGGGGAGCAACACCATGGCCCAATGGCGTGTCGTCCGCCGACTCAAAGGTTGGATTGCCATGGGCAGCAGGCGCACCCACTGGGACTTTGAGAGTTACGACAACTGGCGGCGTCAGTTTCTAGAGCATCGCCTGCGCCTCACCATCGTCTTTGCGGGGCTGTACCTGATCAGCTTTTTGCCCCTGGATGTCTATCACTATGTGGCCACGTCAGACCGCCATCCCCTGGCCCTGCTGTGGGTGGCAGTCAACCTAGCCCGGTTGGCTTGCCTGGGCATTAGCGGGCTGATTTTGCGCTGGGGACCGCCGCCGCACCGGGGCACCATCGGATTTCTGTGGGCCTCCTTGAGCCTGAATGGGCTGCAACGGGGCTACGACACCGTGCGGGGCTTTGCCCACAGCGACCTGCTGCTGGATCCTGATCTGTTTAGCTGGGCGATGATTTTTATCACCCAGGCCACTCTGATGCCGGTGCGCTGGCGGCTACACCTGTTCACCCAGTTGGCCACGGCCCTCTATTACTTTGGGGTCAATCCGCTGCTGGGGTTGACGGTGATCCCCGAGGGCATGGCCCCGGCCAATTTGTTTTTGAACCTGGCCTGGGTCTTTGCCATCTGCAACTTTTCTATCTATTTCTATGAGCAGGTGGCCATGACCGTATTTCGGGCTAATCGCCAGCTCAAGGCGGCCCAGGCGCGATCGGAACGGCTCCTGCTGAATATTTTGCCGGGGCAGATTGCCGATCGCCTCAAGCGCGACAACCGCACCATCGCCGAAAATTTCACCGAAGTCACCGTCCTGTTTGCCGATATCGTCGGCTTCACCCAACTGACCCAGCGCATGTCCCCCATTGCCCTGGTGGAGTTGCTGAATCAGGTGTTTTCTCAGTTTGACCACCTCACCGATCGCTATCGGCTAGAGAAAATCAAAACCATTGGCGATGCCTACATGGTGGTGGCGGGCCTGCCAGACCATCGCAGCGACCATGCTGCCGCGATCGCCAACATGGCCCTCGACATGCAGGCGGTCATTGACCGGGTCAATGACCAACGGACCGATGTTGAAGGCGACATGCCCCCTCGTCCCCTGGCCATTCGCATCGGTATCCACACGGGACCCGTGGTGGCGGGGGTAATTGGCCTCAAAAAGTTTGCCTACGACCTCTGGGGGGACACGGTAAACCTGGCCAGTCGGCTAGAGTCCCACGGCATTCCCGGCAAAATTCAGGTCAGCCCCAGCACCTATGCCTGCCTGTGCAAAGACTACGACTTTGAGGCCCGAGGCCCGGTGGAATTGAAGGGACAGGGGGTGGTGCAGACTTACTTGCTGGTGGGAAAGCGGGGGGGTGAGTGACGCATCATCGCATACCGGGTAATTTCATTGCCAGAACTCCCCTTAAGCCGAACTGACGTTAATTCAGGGCCTGGAGATCTAGGGGAAAGCGGGGGATCACCTCGTCGCTGCCGTCGTACTGGCTGCTGAAGCCCGTCACCTGCAACCGTTGGCCAGGTTGTAAGTAGGGCAAGGTGTGGGGCTCGATGTGGGTGGAGCGGGGTAGGTAGATCTGGATTTCGCCGCTGTCGTCCGCTAGCCAGAGGCGATCGCCGTAGGGACCATCATCCACTAACCCCCGCGACACGGTGCCCGTCACCGTCACCAATTGACCGTCTAAATCCCCGGCCTGTTGGGTGGTGCTGGGGCGGGGCGGGGGCAGAGAACCTGGGGAAACCGACGGGAGCCGTCGCCAAGTTTTCAAGACGAGTATGCGCTGACCGTGGCCGTCATCGCCCATGGTGCCCGTTACGGTGAGGGCATCCCCGACGGCGATCTCCACTGGCTCGTCAGTGCTGACGTAAAGGCCGCCGCTGGCATCCGCTAGGGCAAAGCCTTGGTCTAACATGGCGCTGCTAAACTGCCCCCTGGGCACCGTCACCCAACCCGTCACCGTCACCACCGCCCCCATCTGTTGGCGGGCTTGGGCGATGGGGCGTTCCCCTACGGATTGCAGGGTCTCCACCGGGGCGATCGCGGCGGCGAAATCCGCCAGGACTGCCGAGGGGGGAAGGATTGCGGTGGCCGGGTAGACTGGGGAGATCGCCCCCCAGCCCAACCAGAGCATCAAGCCCCAAACCCACATCACCGCCATGGCCGATCCCTCCCGGTTTCAGGATCCCCACCATACCCTGGCCGTCTTTACCGATGACATTTGGGTGGTGTGCCCCGCCTGTGGTGGTTGCGCCCACATTCTTCCCCAGCCCGTGGGGCAGGCCGATGGAGGGACGCCCTTCGCGACCCAGGCATCCCCACAGGAATCGTCCCAAGAATCCCCACAGGAATCTCTAAAGGCCCTCACCCCCTCCCAGAACCATGCACCCAGCCTCAACCCGACAACGTCAACGAGACGAGGGTTGGATGTGTTTGCCCCCCGTCGCCTCATCTGCGGCAGGTGTGCCCATCATCAAGACTGGCAAGGCGATCTCGTCCGCTGGGGAGATGCTCAAGATTGCTATTTTGGTCTGCCCCTATGGCTGCAAACGGCGGTGGCAGGCCACACCCTTTGGGCCTACAACCTACGCCACCTCAGCCTGATCGAAGCCTTCGTAGCCGCCCCCCTGCGATCGCGCCGCCCCGATGCCGCTGGGTGGCACAACCGCAGCGTGATCAGCCGTTTGCCCCGGTGGATGCAGACAGCTCAGCACCGCCCGGCCATTCTCCGCGCGATCGCCCGCTTGCAGCAGCGGTGATGCTCCCCAAGACGGGTATTCCCCAGCGTCACCCGATGGTTCGCCCCAGGATCGACAGCGGCGAGGGAGCGGGGGAACCTAGGGGGACACTGACGCGGGGTCTACAGGATTTCAGAGGTCTCCGAGGCTTCAGAGGCGGGGGCGGCACTGAGGCCAATGGTGAACTGGTTGCCCTGGGACTGCTCCAGCGCTTGCAGCAGGCGCAACTTCAGCAGGGCGGGGTTGTCGTTGGCCAAACGGGCGGCGTTGGCCAGACTGCGGAGGGCAGCGGTTTCCCCTGGGGCGCGCTCCAATTGGGCCAATCCTTCTTGGCGGGCCTGAATCACCTGGGCATAGAGCCGCTTAAGATCACCGGGCAGCATCACATCCTTGACGTTGACGCTGATCAGTCGCAGCCCCAAACTGGCCAGGGGTTCCCCACAGGCCGCCAATAACACCGGGTTAAGTTGCGCTGAGTTGCTGACCAAATCATCGATCGCGATCGCCGCCACTCCATCCCGCAGGGCATTTTGCAGCGTCAAGTAGAGCGCCTGGTAGTAGCTGGCCACCCCATTGATGGCCTGGGCCGGATCCGCAATCTCATAAACTGCCGTCAGACTAACCTTTACCCCCACCCCATCGGCAGTGAGAATGGCTTGCCCCGGTACGGCGATGTACTGGGGCCGAATATCCACCTTCAAAATCGTAGTTTTGCCCCACCAACCCAGCCAATAACGACCAGGGGGCAGCACTTGTTTAAAGCGGCCCTCGACATACTTCAGGCCGCGCTCGTATTCAAAAACCGTGATGTAGCGCATAGGCAAGGGTGGGGGTTTCCCCTGGGACGACAGCAACAGAGGCGGAGGTCTGAACCTACAAAGCCACTGTCCCTGGGCCAAAGGCTTCGCCACCAGGGAAAACCGTGGGGATCAGGGTTTGAACCTGAGGGTAGAAACCGTACCAATTAGGGGGTGATGGGCAAACCTCAGCAACCGATGGTTACCCGAGGTGCTAACGCCCCTGGGCTTAGTGTGCCGCCCCAAAGGGCGATCGGCAACCAAGGTTGCCCCCTGGCCGTCACAGGAGGCTCCCCTGAGCAGTACGTTGACAATCCCTGGCGGGCCGTTTCAATGGCTACCCCCGTCAACATTAAGCCCAGGTCACTGGCTACGGAGGGTGAGTTCCGAGCATTGCGCTGATCACTCTTTAATATCGAGGACAACCTCGGGCGGGGGACCCACCGCCGGGGCGGGGCGCAGGGATGCCCCGGTTTCACCGTGGAAGAGATGGACCTGATCGGGGGCGATCGCCAACCACAGGTCTTCCCCCAATTGCACCGCCACATCGGGGGGGACACGCACCTGGAGGATGTCTTCCCCCAGTTGTGCCGTCAGATAGGTTTCGCTGCCCAGGGCCTCAATGCGGGTCACGGTAACGGGGAGGTTTTTGGGGGCGGGCAGGCTGAGGCTGAGGTGTTCGGGGCGAATGCCCAGGGTGACGGTGTGGCCGTCGTAGGGGGCCAGGGCCGCTTCCCAAAATCCAGGCAGGGTGAGGCGAAAACCGGGGTGGCTGACCACCAAGGGGGCTTTCACCTGCACCGTCAAAAAATTCATAGTGGGGGAACCAATAAAGCCAGCCACAAAGCGATTTGCCGGTTCCCGATAGAGGGTGAGGGGGGTGGCTACCTGCTGGATCTGCCCCTGGTTCATCACCGCAATGCGATCGCCCATGGTCATGGCCTCCACCTGGTCATGGGTAACGTAGATCGTGGTGATGCCCAACTGCCGCTGCAAATTCACAATCTGGGCGCGGGTGTCGGTACGCAGCTTGGCATCCAGGTTGGATAGGGGTTCATCCATCAAAAATACCTGGGGATTGCGAGCCATGGCCCGCCCCAGGGCCACCCGCTGCTTTTGCCCACCGGACAGTTGCCGGGGGTAGCGCCCCAACAACGGCTCGATCTGCAACATCCGGGCCACCGCCCGCACCCGGCCATCCACCCATTGTTCCAAGGGAGACTGGTACCGCAGCCCCGGAGGCAGCCGTCGGGTCACGACCCCCAGCAGCGATTGCCACCAGGGGATCTGAGTCGCCGCGATCGGCAATTCTGGCTCTGGCCCCTGGGGGTTGGAGCCATTGCTATCCGGGGACTTGACCACCTCCCCACGGCGGCGGGGCATACGCCGCAAACCAAAGGCCAGGTTGTCGTACACCGTCAGGTGGGGGTAGAGGGCGTAGCTTTGGAACACCATGGCGGTGTCTCGCCGTTTGGGGGGCAGGTCATTGACCCGTGTTTCCCCCACTTGAATGTAGCCTGCGGTGGCGGCCTCCAGCCCAGAAATCAGCCGCAGCAGGGTGCTTTTGCCGCAGCCGGATGGCCCCACCAGCACCATAAATTCCCCATCCTTC
>JAQCHG010000112.1 GCA_027619675.1 Cyanobacteriota bacterium | reverse complement strand
CAAGGGGCATGGCTTCGCTAGTGCGCCCCTACAGAAACGGGAATGCCGCTTAACCCGAACTCAGGTTAGTCGTACGTTGGGAAAGGTCCTCTGCCACTGGCTGAGCTACTCATCTGAAGGTCTACTCATTGCTCCAGGTGTTGATCTTTGGACCTCAAAGATTGCAGTGACTCTCAGTATCGGTAGGCAACCGGACTTGATCTCACCAGTATCCCGAGGCGGGTGCCGACTGCCGAGGCGCACAGGCCACTTTGCAAGCTTTATCGCCAGGGCGATCGCGAAAAAATGGGATGTGGTCAACCCACACCCCATTAAAATGCTGCCAAACGGCAACCGATAGCAGTCGCAGCAGTCGCCACCACGGCTAGGATATTTCGACGGTTTGAACCAACGAGAGGCTTAAGCCCCTGATCCTAACTGGGGTGGCAACAGCGATGGAAAGAGCACTCAGTTCCCTTAGGTGCCCACAGTCCAAGAGTTGATGTAGATCTCTTGCTCTGCGGTGAGGCTATCGATCGCGATGCCCATTGCTTGCAGCTTCAGGCGGGCGATTTCCTTATCCACCGCTTCGGGGATGGAGTGGAGACCAGGTTCTAGCGCGCCCTTATTTTTAACCAGGTATTCGCAAGCCAATGCCTGGTTAGCAAAGCTCATATCCATCACGGCACTGGGGTGACCTTCGGCTGCCGCCAGGTTCACCAGACGCCCTTCCCCTAGCACAATGATGGATTTGCCAGTGGGCAGGCAATATTGCTCGGTGAAGTTGCGCACCTGCTTCACCTCGGTGGACATTTCCTTGAGGGATTTCAGGTCGATCTCGATGTCGAAGTGGCCAGAGTTGCAGACGATCGCGCCGTCGTGCATGGCCTCAAAATGCTCTTTGCGGATGACGTGCTTGTTGCCGGTCACCGTAATGAATAGATCCCCTTGGGGAGCCGCCTGCTCCATGGGCATCACCCGGAAGCCATCCATCACCGCCTCAATGGCGCGGGTGGGGTCAATTTCCGTAACGATGACATTCGCGCCCAGGCCCCGTGCCCGCAGCGCCGTGCCCTTGCCACACCAGCCGTAACCCGCCACCACAATGGTCTTGCCCGCAAGCAGCACGTTGGTAGCCCGAATGATGCCATCGAGGGTGGACTGACCCGTGCCGTAGCGGTTGTCAAAGAAATGCTTGGTGTCGGCATCGTTGACGTTCATGGCGGGGAAGCTCAACACCCCATCCCTGAACATGGCCCTGAGGCGGACGATGCCCGTAGTGGTTTCTTCGGTGGTGCCAATGATGTCAGCCAGTTGTGACTGCCGTTCTTTCACCAGGGTCGCCACCACGTCGCTGCCGTCATCAATGATGATGTTGGGGCGATGGTCCAGGGCGGTTTCCACGTGGCGGTGGTAGGTGTCGTTGTCTTCCCCCTTGAGGGCGTAGACAGAGATGCCGTAGTCGGCCACCAGGCTAGCGGCTACATCATCCTGGGTGGAGAGGGGGTTGCTGGCGATCAGAATGGCATCAGCTCCAGCCTTTTTTAGGGCGATCGCCAAGTGAGCTGTCTCAGTGGTGACGTGGCAGCAAGCCGAGATGCGAATACCCGCCAGAGGCTTCTCTTGCTCGAAGCGATCTTGAATCTGCCGCAGTACGGGCATTTCCCGCCCCGCCCACTCGATGCGCTGTTTCCCCTGGGGGGCGAGGGTGATGTCTTTAATGTCGTATTTTTGTTGAACTTGGGTTGCTGTCATGGTTGCTCCCACTGAGTGTGCAGCTAATGCGTTGGCGTCGAGGACCTCTGGCCCTACCGACCGCCCAGGGCCGTTCCCGTCTCCGGTCCACGCCATGGTTGAGGCTGGGGCGGTTGACCCACAGCCTTCTTAGCATATCTAAATATTCCCACCCCGTCCTGATCCCTAGCGCGTTGGGGCAAGGATCAACGGGGACAACCCCGGCATGGGCCTGTTCCCGCGCCCCGTTGGGCCATTCGCAACCAGTTGATGGATGTGATGGATGCCTTGGCGCAGTCATTCTGGCGTAATGATTCTAGGGGTGTCTTTGTCGCGTGTCCCACAACCAAGGGAGTCAAGTTGTGCCGTAGGGACGTGGGTATGGGTTATTCGGCCCAACTGCGGAGAAGATTGGCCAGGGATTTAGATAGCAAATCAAATTCGTCGGTTTTGCCCTGCTGGGCGTAGAGCGATCGCTGAACGGTTTCCAGGTCAAACAAAATTTCTCGCTGGGCGGGCGATCGCACCAAACTTTGCACCCAGCCCACCGCCACTAACCGCGTCCCCGCCGTCACGGGCTCCACCCGATGCAGGGTGGTGGAAGGGTAAACAATGGCTGCCCCCGCCGCCAGTTTGTAAGCCTGCTCCTCATCCGCCCCTTCCATAACCAACTCACCACCGCTGTAGTCCTCGGGAGCATTGAGAAACAGGGTGAAGGACACGTCCGATCGCCAATGATTGGATCCGCCCATGAGGGCATTGTCCGTGTGGCGACCATAGGCCATACCTTCGCAATAGCGACTGAAAAGTAAGGAGTGGATGTGGCGGGGCCTCACCGCCGCCTGGAACAGGGGATGGCGATTCAGCGCTTGTCTCACTAAAGTCTTCAGGGATTGGGCCGTGGGGGTCTTGGCGGCTAGCTGTTGGTTCTGTTTCACGGCTTTGGCGTGCCAGCCCGCCGTCAGCTTGCCATCGACAAAGTCCGCTGCCCCTAAGGTCTGTTGCAGGGTGGCAAGTTCTGCTGGGGTCAGCACTTGGGGCAGGGTAAAGCGCATTTGAGGTTTGTCCTTACGGTATTAGTGCCGTGCGGCGCAAATCCACTAGCTATGCAGTTCGATTTGGGCAATTAAACCATAGACCGCCGAGGGCTCCAGGACAGGCGCATCGGGAGGCAGTACGGAAGGCCAAGCGGTTTTCAGTTCCTCAAAACTGGCCAGGATATCGGCGTGGTCTTCAGGCCGCTCGGCGCTGACCTGGTCGCTGATGGTGCCATACAGTTGCTCAGCGTAGAGGACAAACCCCCGTGAGTCTTGGTACTCGACGGCTTCCACGATTTTGCCGTCGGCGATCGCGGCTTCATATTCCGCCGCTGCCACCTTCAGCATCTCGTTAATTACCCCCAGCACAAAGTCCGGATCGGTGCGCTGATCCGCCGGGAGAGCGGCGATCGCCGCATCAATATCTGCCCGTGCAGTCGCCACTTGATCCACCAGTTCATCACTGTCTGGGGCGGATTTTGCCAAGTCGCTGGCGGCCTGCAAGGTTGTTTGAAAGGGATCCACACCGCGATCGCCCAGTTGATCTGCAATGGTGCCGTACAGTTCATCCGCAGGGTGGGCAATGTGGGGTTCAGCGTCGCCATAGGCTTCCACGGCAATCAACTCTTCGGCCACCAGCAAATGGCCCTGCATCAGGGCCAAGGTGGTCATATATGCCGTGTCAGGATCGGCGATGCCGCCCCCTTCACCGCCTTCACCGCCTTCACCGCCTTCGCCCCCTTCGCCGCCTTCACCCCCTTCCGGGGCAACCGCTGCGGCATCGGGCACGCTGGCAGCCCCTTCGCCGCCCTCGCCCCCGTCACCACCCGTGGGACCGCCACAGGATCCCAACGCCACCACCAACCCCGTCGCCAAGAAGAGTTCAACGGGTTTCAATCGCTTCTTCATAGTCCAGTGCTTGTCTCAATAAAATCCATTGACAGGTAGCCTAGGCTTGTTGGTATTTCTTGTCAACAAGCCTAGGCCCGTTGTCAGGTGGGCAAGACTTCAAAGATGCCCATGCACCCCTTTTCCGCCAAGTGATCTTGGTGGGGATGGAACATATATTGACCTGGCAGGGGATAGGTAAACTCCAAAATGTGTCGCTCCGCTGGTCCCAGGGTGATCACATCCGTCTCTTGGCTCGGTTGCAGGGTACGCCCGGTGGGAAACACCTGAAACAGGTTGGCGTGTATGTGAAAGCTGACGGCGGCATCCCACTCGATCATGTTGAGCAAATAGAGGCGGATGCGCTGATTTTGGTAAATCTGAATGGGGCGATCGCGATAGATATTGGGAATGCCGTTAAAAGCATAGAGGTCATTCTGGCCCCGATCCTGGAGGTCATAGCCCCCCATCACCAGCACCAATTCATCCGCAGGGGGTCGAGACTGAGGGGGGCCGATAATCAATAATCCATAAAGCCCTTTGCTGATGTGGCGGGTCACTGGGGCGATGTGGCAGTGGTAAGGATGTAGACCAAAGGGTTCTGCATCAAACTCGTAGACCATGGTGTCCCCATGGCGGATGGGCTCCACGCCGTCCATTGCAGCACTGTGGCGGCCATGGAAATGGAGGCTGTGGGAATGACCATCGGCGTTGTGGAAGCGGATGCGCAGGCGTTCACCGGCCCGAGCCCGCAAAGTGGGGCCAGGCACCCGGCCATTGAGGTTCCAACTGACGTAGGTAATGGCCTGATTTAACTGCAACGGCACACTGCGGGCCGTCACCTCAAATTCTCGAATGGGGCGGCCCTGCTCGTGGATGAGCCGCCCGTAATCAAAGTCCCGCACCAAGGCGTAGGGATCGTAGCCAACCCCAGGGGGCAGGGGGGCCGTGATCGGCGGAGGAACCTGGGGGGATGGGGAGGATTGACGGGTAGCCCACCATGTCGCCGCGATCGCGGCCCCAACAGTTCCCCCGGCCCAGCCTAAAACCTGGCGACGGGATCGCCGCACCGAGCCGATCAGCCCTGGCAATGTCATGGAAACAAATCGATTACTTCTTGAGAATAGATCCTACCAAGGTTTGTCAGCTTAGGGCACTGCCACCCATGGGTGACAGTGCCCTGGTTATCCCCCACCGCCAGGGCGGACTCGGGGGCTGCAAGGGTTCGATGGGTGGCTAGTCCAGCGCGGCGTAAGTTTGCCAACCGTTTCCTTGGGTGGGGGATCTGGAGAGCATGGGAGATGCCTGTCCTGTTCGCGCAGCGGCTCCGAAGGAGCAACGAAGTCGTGGGCTTTGCCGCCCCAGCGGGGCTAGGAGGGAGCCAGAAGGTAGGGTTATTCGCGCCAAGCTCAACTAGGACGGTTCACGGAGCCTTGCCGGACGGGCTTCTGATCCCAATGTCAGCATTGACAAACCACTCGCTACAGGATGGATCAGGTGCTGCCATGCTTGCCCAGCAAGGCTTTTGCCTGTAAGCGGTCCCTAGGCCACCGCTGTCTCTAGGAAGGGGTAGTCGATGTAACCCTCGGCACCGCCGCCATAGAAGGTATCGGGGTTGGGCTCCGTTAGGGGGGCATTCAACTTGAACCGCTTGGGTAAATCGGGGTTGGCGATAAACAGCTTGCCGTAGGACACGGAATCCGCTTTGCCCGCCGCGATCGCCCCATTGCCTTTGGCCTGGTCATAATCCCAATTCACCATCAGGTGGCCCTCGTAGAGGGGGCGAAACTCCTCCGTGGGGATGGGTACCCCGCCGTAGCGCAGGTCCGCCTCACTGGGTTCCAATAGGTGCAGATAGGCCAGGTTGAAGCCATTCAGCGCCCGTACCGCATAGCCAAAGGTGGCGCGGGGGTCAGAATCCCCCATGCTATTGAACGTGCTGCTGGGGGACAGGCGCACCCCGACGCGATCGCTGCCCCACACATCCACCGCCGCCTGGGTCACCTCCAGCAAGAGCCGTGCCCGGTTTTCCACAGACCCGCCATAGGCATCGGTGCGGTGGTTGCTGCCATCCCGCAAAAACTGATCCAGCAGGTAGCCATTGGCCCCGTGGACCTCTACCCCATCAAAGCCCGCCGCTAGAGCATTTTCCGCCCCTTGGCGAAAGGCAGCAACGATGCCGGGAATTTCGTCTAATGCCAAAGCGCGGGGGGTAACGAAGGGTTGCGGCCCCTCGTAGGTCATCGCCTCACCCTTAGGGGCAATGGCGCTGGGGGCCACGGGTAGCTCGCCACCGTGGAAGGAGGGGTGGGACACGCGCCCCACATGCCACAGTTGCAAAAAGATGTGGCCGCCCGCAGCATGGACGGCGTCCGTCACCCGCTGCCAAGCCGCAACTTGGTCGGCACTGTGAATGCCGGGGGTGGCAGGATAGCCCACCCCCTGGGGTGACACCTGGGTTGCCTCAGTGATGATCAGGCCAGCGGTGGCCCGTTGCTGGTAATAGGTGACGTGCAAGTCCACAGGCA
>JAQCHG010000111.1 GCA_027619675.1 Cyanobacteriota bacterium | reverse complement strand
CCGCAATTGGGGTGAGATCGGCGAAAGACTTGTGGGGTTCGGGGGTGGCGGCGATCAGTTTGGCTGTGTAGGGGTGGCGGGGATGGGTGAAGAGACTGTGGGTGGGGGCGGCTTCGACCCCGTGACCGGCGTGCATGACCACGATGCGATCGCAATATTCAGAGGCCAGGGCCAGATCGTGGGTGATCAGCACCGCCGCCATCTGTTTTTGGGTGGCTAAGTCTTTGATCAGATTCATCACCGTGGCTTGGGTGGTGACATCCAAACCGGTGGTGGGTTCATCGGCAATCAGCAACTTGGGGGAACAGGCTAGGGCCAGGGCAATCATGATTCGCTGGCAAAGGCCCCCGGAGAGTTCGTAGGGGTAGGCGTCATAGCGCTTTTCGGGGTCGGGAATGCGGACGCTGGCCAGCATTTCCAACGCTTTTGCCCGCAGCTCCGCCTTGGGTAAGTCGGTGTGGCAGCGCAGCACATCGGTAATCTGCTTACCCACCTTACGGATCGGGTTGAGGGCGGTGCGCGGATTTTGGAAGATCATCGACAGCTCCTTGCCCCGAAGCTGCCGCAGGGAGGATTCCGGCTCCTTGAGTAGGTCCACGGCGACGCGATCGGTTTGAAATAACGCCCGACCGGCGGTGACTTTTCCCGCCCGATCCAGCACCCCCATCAAGGTGAAAGCCGTGACGGATTTCCCCGAACCGCTCTCCCCCACAATCCCAACCGTCTCGCCGGGGCGGATGGCAAAGCTGACGGATTCTAGCGCCTTCACCACACCGGAGCGAGTTTGAAACTCGACGGTGAGATTTTCGACGGAGAGTAAGGGGTCAGAGGAGAGGGGGGGCGAGGGGGCAGGGGCAGTTTGTGGAAGTTGCATGGCTAGGGGTGGTGGGGAGCGTAAGGAGCTAGGGAGCGTAAGGAGCTAGGGAGCGTAAGGAGCTGGGGGCGGAGGTGAATTAAATTAGTGTGGTTTCAGCTAGGGAATTAACATTCATGGGAATTCGGGGGCATCAGGAGCTGGCGGTTTATCAATTGGCGTTTGAGATGGCGATGCGGATTTATGAGTTGAGTAAGGGGTTTCCGATTGAGGAGCGGTATTCGTTGACGGATCAGATACGGCGGTCATCGCGGTCGGTATGTGCCAATTTGGCGGAGGCTTGGCGAAAGCGGCGGTATCGAGCGGCGTTTATTGCTAAGTTGAGCGATTCTGAAGCGGAAGCGGCTGAAACCCAAACCTGGCTGCAATTTGCGGTCAAGTGTGGCTATATCAGCGATGAACAGGGTTCAGAACTTGAGCGTCATTACGACCATATCCTTGGCAAACTAGTCAAAATCATCCATAATCCCTCCCCCTGGCTGATTTGATACTCTCCCCAACTCCCCCTGCTCCCTAGCTCCTCTGCACCCCAGCCCCCATAGCTCCCTAAGTCCGCATCCTCGGGTCAATCAAATCCCGTAGTCCGTCGCCCAGCAGGTTGAAGCAGAACACCGCCACCATCAGCACCGCCCCCGGAAATAGCGCCATCCACCATTCCCCCGAGACAATGTAGGTGGCCCCTTCGGCGACCATGATCCCCCATTCTGCCGTCGGCGGCTGGACGCCAAGACCAATAAAGGACAGGCCCGCCGCATTCAAGATCGCCCAGCCCATATTCAGGGAAATATGGACCATCATCACCGGCAACACATTGGGGAATAGATGCCGCGCCATGATCCGCCAGTCACCGTTGCCGGTGAGGCGGGCCGCTTCCACAAACCCCGCTTCCCGGCGGATCAAAATCTCGGAGCGGATCACGCGGGTGTAGAGGGGCAGGTTGATGATGGCGGTGGCGTAGATGATGTTGGTGACGGTGTTGCCCAGGGCGGCCACCAAACCCATCGCCAAAACAAACAGGGGAAAAGCCATCAAGGTATCGATGCAGCGGGAAATAATTCGGTCCGGCCAGCCGCCAAAGTAACCGGCGCAGGTACCCAAGGCACTGCCCACCAAAAACGACAGGGCCACCGCCAGCACTGCAATGCCCAGATCCAGTTGCGTCGCAACCATTACCCGACTGAGCACATCCCGCCCCAGCTGATCGGTGCCAAACCAATGGGCAACAGAGGGCGCTTGCAGGGCGATCGCTGAATTACTGGCCAGGGGATCGTAGGGGGCGATCGCCGTGCCAAAAATCGCAAACAGCACCAATATCAAGAACAGGCCAAAAGCCCCGAAGGTGATCAGGTTTTGGCTAATGACGTAGCGGGTGTGGCTAAAAGTTGTGGTGGCCATGGGGATGGTGGGCTAGGGGGCTAGGGAGCTTTGGGGGCTGGGGGGCTGGGAGGCTTTGGGAGCTAGAGGTAGGGCAGGGGAGCTTGGGGGGCGAGGGAGCGGTCGATAGGCGAGGTCGTTAGATTTGCGCGGTTGCTGGCAGCGGGAAAAGTCAGGATGTTTGCATCTCGCCGAAATCTTGGCCCCTCCGCTCCCCTGCTCCCCATCACCCCTGCACCCCCGCTCTGGGATCAATCACGACGTAAAGCAAATCAATCAGCAAATTCAGCACCACATAGAGCAAGGCCATGGTCAGAATGAACCCTTGGATCGGCGCATAGTCCGAGGCCACCAGGGCTTCGACGGCGTAGGAGCCGATCCCCGGCCAGGCAAACACCTTTTCCACCAGAATGTTGGCCCCCAGCAAAAAAGAGAACACCACCCCCAGCGTCGTAATCACGGGCAGCATGGCATTGCGAAAGGCATAGCCAAACAGCACCTGCCGAGGGGGGAAACCACTGGCGCGGGCGGTGCGGATAAAGTCGCTGGAAAGCATCCCCAGCATGGAGGCGCGGGTGACGCGGGCCAAGGGGGCCAGGGCAAATAGCCCCAGGGTCACCGTCGGCAAAAATAACTGGGCCGCCGCCACCCCAAACAGCTCTAGGTCTCCGGCCAACAAACTATCGATCAAATACAATCCGGTGATTTGGGGGGGCGCACTATGGAGCAGATCCAGCCGTCCCAGGGGGGCCGGGGCGATCCCGAGCTTGTAATAGAGCACATACACCAGAAACAAACCGGTGAAGAAGGTGGGTAGCGAAACCCCGGCAGTGGCCAATAACCTCACCCCATGGTCAACCCAGGAGTTGGGGCGGGTAGCGGCGAGAATGCCGAGGGGCAGGGCGAGGGCGATCGCAAACACCAGCCCCGCCAAAGTCAATTCCAGGGAGGCCGGAAGGCGGGTGGTCAGGTCATACACCACGGTCTGGCCGGTGGTGAGGGAAACCCCCAAATCCCCCCGCACCAGCTCACCGATGTAGATGAAGAACTGGGCCAGCAGCGGCTGATCAAGGCCGAGGGTGACGCGCACCTCCGCGATCGCCTCAGCCGTGGCTGCAGGTCCCGCAAAGAAGGCGGCGGGATCCCCTGGCAAGGCCCGCGTTAACAAAAACGTGACAACAATGACGCCAATGACGCTGGGGATCGCCCCGAGCAGGCGCTTACCAATGATTTGGGCGGTGGACTGTTTGGCCATAGTGAAGAAGGGCGTTGGGGGCGGAAGGAGCGGGGGTGCAGGGGTGATGGTTGAGTCGTTATGTAGGGCAGACCTGACAGGAGCCCTTATGGCTAGGTCTGTGAGGGGGGCCAGAGAGATAGAATGTGCTCCCTAGCCCCCTTGCTCCCTTGCCGCCCCACAACGTTACGCCTTTACCAACTGGCGGAAGTCTAGCTGACGGTGGAACCAGTACTGGTAACCACTGATATTGGGCTGCATCGCCACCCCCAACTTGGGCTGCACCAACGGCACCCGAGGCATTTCCTCCCAGGCCATAGCGATGAACCCCTTCACATTCTCGTCGTACTCCGGTTTGCCGGGCTCCGAGGCCAGCGCTGCCTCAATCTTTTTGTCCATCTCCGGGTTTTTATAGGAGCTGCCGTTAAAGGTCGCATCCTGGCCGTGGTAGGCGTAGAAGAAGAAGTAATCCGGGTAGTTGAGCCAGCCCCCAAAGTTATTGATGATCATCGGGCGGCTCTTTTCCACCAGAACCGAGCGGAAGTTGGCACTGGGCACCTTCTCGATATTTACCGTAATCCCCAGTTCCGCCAGGGACTCCTGGATCAACACCACCGCCGGTTCCCCCCACTCCTTGGTGCCCATGTCAAAGGCCAGCGTGGTTTCGAAGCCATCGGGATAGCCCGACTCCGCCATCAGCGCCTTGGCCTTTTCCATATCGGTTTTGTAGGGAGAAGGCTGGGGCCAATCGATCGCGTCCGGCTCCGCTTTGCCCGTGCCATACATGGGCACCGCCTGGTCATATAAGGCCGTGGCCATAATGGCATCGTAGGGGGTGGCATAGGCCACTGCTTGCCGCACCTTCACATCGGCAAAGGGGTTGGCGGCCCCCGCCAGTTCAGGATTGGTGTGCATGTCGATGGAATACAGACAGTTCTCAATGGGGACCGAGGTCACCGTAAAGGCATCTAGGTCGGCTAGCTCTTGCTGGTCCTTCTCCGAGAGGTCGTAGTTGATGTCGATGTCCCCTTTTTCCAGCAGGGCACGCCGGTTACCGGCCTCCGGCACATCCAGCAAAATCACTTCTTGAATGGCGGGCAGCGGTCCCGACTTCCAATCATCAAAGCGGGTGAGGGTGATACGCTCATTGGGCTTGAATTCGCCAATGGTGTAGGCCCCACTCCCGGCATCATTGCTATTGAGCCATTCCGCTCCCCAAGGATCTTCGGTGGTGAGGTGGGGCTTCACCAGTTCGGAGTTGATGATCACGGGGATGGGCACCGCCATGTCGATCATGGTGAGCTTGTTGCCCGCCGTCAGGAAGGTGACTTTAAAGGTGTTGTCATCCACCACTTCAAATTGGTCAGGGCTTTCCAATGCCCCCGCTTTCATTTGGAAGGTGGGGAAACCGCCGATGGAAACCGCTCGGTCAAAGGACCATTTCACATCATTGGCGGTGACGGGAGCGCCATCATGGAAGGTGGCGTCCTTGCGCAGATTGAAAGTAACGGAAAGGCCATCCTCAGCAATTTCCCAGCTCTCAGCTAGCTCGGGTTCTAGGACGGTGTAGTCATAGGAAACCGACCCGTCGGCCAGGGTCTTGGTGCCGAAGGTCATGAGGCGATCGTAAATCGCCCAAGACACCCCATAGGCGGGGCGGTTGGTCCCCACTCGATGCAGGTCGAGACTATTGGGGAAGCCACCCCCCTGCACCACAGTGAGGGTGGCGTCGGTCGCTCCGCCCGCTGCGGCAGGGGCATCAGCGGCAGAATCTGTGGGGGCGGGGGCAGATCCGCAGGCTTTCAGACCATTGGCCAGGGTAATCCCCGCCGCTAGGCTCATCCCGGTTTTAATTAAGCGTCGGCGTCTCATGGTAGCGGTTGGTGAAAGGGCAAAGGGTAGGACAGCTTTCTGAACCTGCTTTCAAGGGAAGGGCCGATTGAATGCGTTAATACGGTTTTCAAAAAACAGTAAAAATGGCTACAATTGAGTTCCGCCGAAAAGCGATCGCTGCCCTACAAGTTGAGAGCCAAGATACGCTTAGGGCCAGCAATATTTCGGGAAGAATTCGGGAAGAATTCGGGAAGAAAGTATTTCTTTGCACCTACATTCCACATAGCTCTATGTCTGATGGGCTCATGTTGGGCTGTGATAGCAGGCTATAGGCCCAGGTTGCCCACCTCATTGAGGCCAGAAAGCATGAAAACCCTAGAAGAAATTCAAAGGTGACTGGTGCAAAACAAATCTACCCTGGAGCAACGCTACAACATCAAGGAACTCGATATTTTTGGCTCCTACGTTCGTCAGGAGCAAACGGAGGATAGCGATATTGATGTTCTGGTTGAGTTTTCTGGGATGCCCAGCTTACTGAAGTTTGTAAATTCAGAAAACCACCTTAGCGACAACCTTCAAGTAAAAGTTGATCTGGTCCACAAGGCTGGTCTAAAGCCCCGCCTGGATGAACGAATATTGGCAGAGGTCGTTTACCTGTGAGCAAGCGCCAACTGAAAGACTAATGGCAGGATATTTATTTATCGTTGCAGGTGTTGGCGCTCCTGCGCCCTAATCGTCGGAAAACGCAGGAGCGGCGGGGAACCGTTTCAACGCAGAAGCGTTAGCACGACGGGTAAGTGTCCCAGGGTCTATCCAGGCTTAATAGCTAGGATCGTGGTTGATGGAACATCTGCATCCA
>JAQCHG010000110.1 GCA_027619675.1 Cyanobacteriota bacterium | reverse complement strand
TTTCTAAAGTTGTTGATAGGCGATCGCAGCCAATGAGGTCAGCAGCCCTAAGCTGGACCCCTTGCAAATTCAAGACTTTAGGCGAAAACGATTCGGCTTCCCGCTGCCCCTCGAATCCAGCTATCCCAATGGCGTATGTAGCCTAGATCACTGAATTTTCTGGACTATCTTTAATGGTTTTTACTGAGAAAATAGGGCTGCATCAAGAATGATAGACCCCATATTTTCACCTTCCAAAGCATCTATGAACCCTGTTTTCTAGGCCCAGGCTAAATCGCCATCAATATTTTTGAATGGTGAGCCCTAGTTTCTGAAAGTAAAACTTTAGCGGTGGTCCCCAGAGCTTTCTCTATCGCCCCACCGCTACCGATAGGGTCCCTTGGGAAATCATCGGTCCCCCCACCAATCTTGAATCCTGCCTCCCCACAGCATGGGCCGTCGCCAAAGGACACTTTGCCGGGTGGGCAGTTCCCAACGGTTTATGCGCCAAGGACTGGCAGCCGCCCACTGCCTCCCCTGCGGAAGGGCGAAATGGGTTTGTTAAAATGGCCGTCTGCGCATTGTGTATGGGGGAATTTTGGATGACTGCGACTGAAGTAAATGCTGCCAATCCCGCCGCCGATCGCCCAAGCCCCCCCCCTGATCTACGCTCCCTAGCCCAGCGCACCCGCACCGCCGCCCAATCCTTGGCGGCCCTGCCCACAGCGGTCAGAAATCGCGCCATTGAGGCGATCGCCCAGGCCCTCAGTGACCACACCGTAGCCATCGTGGCCGCCAATGGGGCAGACTGCGAGGCGGCGATCGCCGATCACTTGGCCACCCCCCTCTACAACCGCCTGAAGCTAGACGCAGTGAAATTGCAGGGGGCGATCGCGGGGGTGCGGGATGTGGCCCACTTGCCCGACCCCGTCGGCACCGTGCAACTGCACCGCGAACTGGACACCGGGCTAGAACTGCAACGGATTGCCTGCCCCCTGGGGGTACTGGGGGTGATTTTTGAATCCCGCCCCGACGCGGTGGTGCAAATCGCCAGCTTGGCGGTCAAGTCCGGCAATGGCGTCATTCTCAAGGGGGGCAAAGAAGCGGTGCGCTCCTGTCAGGCCCTGGTGCATGCCATTCGGGCGGGGCTGGCCGCCGCTGACGTCAACCCCGACGTGGTACAACTGCTCACCACCCGTGAAGAAACCCGCGCCCTGCTAGAGCTAGACGGCTATGTGGACCTGATCATCCCTCGGGGTTCCAACGCCTTTGTGCGCTACGTCCAGGACAACACCCGCATTCCCGTGC
The DNA here is from genome assembly GCA_027619675.1 of Cyanobacteriota bacterium. Classification (GTDB taxonomy): domain Bacteria; phylum Cyanobacteriota; class Cyanobacteriia; order Phormidesmidales; family Phormidesmidaceae; genus PCC-6406. The sequence continues at coordinate 4,907 of JAQCHG010000110.1, read as the reverse complement.
TGGGCCATGCCGATGGTATCTGCCACCTCTATGTGGACGCCGCCGCCGATGTTGACCAGGCGATCGCCATCGCGGTGGATGCCAAGGTGGGCTACCCCTCCGCCTGCAATGCGATCGAAACCCTGCTGGTGCATCGGGCCATTGCCCAGGAGTTTCTACCGCCCCTTGCCGCCACCCTAGAGGCCAAAGGGGTCAGTCTGCGAGGGGATGCCGCCACCCAAGCGGTGCTGCCCCAGGTCACCGCCGCCACCGAGGCAGACTGGTCTACGGAATACAGCGATTTGATTCTGGCCATTCGGGTGGTGGATGACCTCGGGGCGGCCATTGCCCACATCAACACCTACGGCTCTCGCCATACGGAGGCGATCGCCACCACCGATGCCGCCGCCGCCGCCACCTTCCGGAACCAGGTGAATGCAGCGGGGGTGTATCACAACTGCTCTACCCGCTTTGCCGATGGTTTCCGCTACGGGTTTGGGGCCGAGGTGGGCATCAGCACCCAAAGCCTGCCCCCCCGAGGTCCCGTGGGCCTAGAGGGGCTCGTCACCTATAAGTACCACCTGGTGGGCAATGGCCATGTGGTGGCCACCTACTCCGGTGCCCAGGCCCGTCCCTTTACCCACCGGGACTTGACGTAAACAAAACCGCACCCTTTGCAACGATTTTCTAGGGACTGTTGCGAAGCGGTGCCGTTTTTCAGCCATGGGTTGAGCATGGGGATAGGCCACCCCACTGGAGGATGCAACCATGGCTGTTGCCCACACCGTCGAACTCTTTTCCAAAGTGCCCGAACCCCTACAGTTCAGTCCGGGGGAGGTCATCTTTAGCCTGGGGGAACCAGGCCAGGTAATGTACGGCATTTTGGAAGGCCAGGTGAATTTAGAAGTGCAGGGGCGGGTGGTGGAAACCATCTGTGCTGGGGATGTGTTTGGGGAAGGGGCGCTGGTGCATCCCAATGGCCAACGGGCGTCCACCGCGATCGCCGCTACCCCCTGCAAGTTGGCGGTTCTGGATCAGGAGCGCTTTAAATTCTTGATTGAAAACACCCCCATGTTTGCCCTAGAGGTGATGCGCAGCTTCTCCGATCGCCTGCGCCGCTTTAAGCAGGCAGTCTAAACCGCTGAGCTGCTGGCAGGGGCCAGGGGGTTCTATCAAAACAGCCCCACTCTGAATAGAGCGGGGCTGTTTTCATGTTTTTGATAGCCGCGTCCGACCGTCTTTCTGGCTGGCCCTATTGCTGAGGGCGGGTCTCCACCCAAGGGGGTAAATCCATGGCCTGGGGATCCAGGGAGATGGCATATTCCATGGGTAGGGGAGCCGCCGTGGCCTGCTGCATGTAGACCATGTAGTGGTCCATCAAAAAGTAGACGGCCATCATTGCGGCAGCGGAAGAGGCCACCAAGAAGCCCGCCAACATCAGCGAAAACTCTTGGCTTTGGATAGCCTGCTCCATGAGTCGCAAGGCCCAGGCCACAAGGGCAATGACAACGATCAAAATCAACAGCAGCATGTTGTTGATGTACAAACCTCAGAGTCGGTGCCAAGTTGCACCGCTGGCGCGGGGATCCAGTGTTTGGGTCGGTGGGTAGAGAAATGCAAACCCTACGTCACCTACCGATACAAACCCCTGTACTCCCTGTTAAGCATTGTAACAGCGCTTTCAGGAAAGCCGCCACTGCTAGGAGGAATTACAGGGGAGATTAAGAATTGACAGAATCGGTTACTGACGTACCGTCACCGCGCGATCGCCCAAGTAAGTCTTGATTTCCGCCACCGTCAGTTGGCCGTAGTGCAGCAGCGAGGCCAACAGGGCTGCCTCTGCCCGCCCCGTCGTCAGGGCCTCATAAATATGCTGACAGTTCCCCGCCCCCCCAGAGGCAATGACGGGCACAGAGACCCGATCGGCGATTGCCCGCGTCAGGGTGAGGTCGTAGCCATCCTGGGTGCCATCCGCATCCATACTGGTCACCAGCAGTTCCCCTGCCCCCCGCTGCACCACGTCCTCCGCCCAAGCCAGGGCATCCAGGCCCGTGTTTTCGCGCCCCCCGCGCACATACACATCCCAGCCGGGGTTGTCGGGGTCGGGGCGACGGCGGGCATCGATCGCCACCACAATGCACTGGGCACCAAAGCGATCGCTGGCGGCATTGATAAAGTCTGGGTTTCTCACTGCGGAAGAATTAATGCTGACCTTATCGGCCCCCGCCCGCAGCAGTTGCTTAATCTTGTCGAGGCTTTGGATCCCCCCCCCCACCGTTAGGGGAATGAACACCTGATCCGCCGTGCGGTAGACCACATCAATCAAGATGTCCCGGTCTTCATGGGTGGCGGTGATGTCGAGAAACACCAGTTCATCGGCCCCGGCTTCGTTGTAGGCTTGGGCCAGCTCCACGGGATCCCCTGCATCCCGCAGATCCACAAAATTGACCCCTTTGACAACCCGCCCCGCCTTGACATCCAAACAGGGCAAAATGCGCTTCGCCAGCATACTGTCCGCCGCTTTCTGTCTCCGCTTTTCACCATAGAGCACGATGGCGCAAGACGCTGATAAACTGTGGGGTGGTTTTGCCCTGGTGTTCAGGCAATCTGAATGCCCTGAATCGGGCCGGATTGCACGGACGGGGCAGGGGCCAATATTTTTTATTCGGCTGGGAAGAGAGAAGGCATGGGTCTAGAGATTGGACAACGGGTGAAGGTTAAGCGGCTGCGCGATCGCGTCGATCAAGACGTGGCCGGTCGCCTTGGCAAAAGCGGTGTTGTGCGCCAATTCAAAATGGTGGATGGCAGCGGCGTTGGTGTCGTGGTGGAATTTGACGACAAGTTTGCCACCTGGTTTTTTGAGGACGAGATTACCCCTGAATAGGTGGGTGTTGGGGCCATGGGCCACCACCCCTAACCATTGCCAGCCCTACCTCCCCCCCTAACTGATGGCTCAAATTTTGACCTTTTTGGGAAGTGATCGCAGCGCCTGCGCGATCGCCTCCATTGCCATGGCCCGCCGCCTTGCCCAAGGGGGGCAGCGGGTTTTGTGGGCGTCTCAAAACGGCAGCCCGCTGATTACCCATCTCTGGGGCGCAACCCCGGCCCTGGCCCCCACCCCCCTAGCGGATGGGGTGCAGGGGATACGGCTAGGGGCAGCGGCCCTGTTGGCCCAAAATTGGGACGTGGTGAAGGGCTTTGAAGCCCAATATCTACGGGATCCCCTCCTCAAGCAGGTCTATAGCGAAGAATTGGCGGTGCTGCCGGGCATGGATGAGGCCCTTGCCCTCAATGCCCTACGGGAACTGGACGCCAGTGGCCATTACGATGTCATCGTCTTTGATGGCCGGGATGGCCAAACCACCCTGCGTATGTGGGGAATGCCCGATGGGCTGGACTGGTACCTGCGCCGCTTTCAGGCGGTGATTCAAGCCTCTGATTTGGCGCGGGCGTTGACCCCGTTCATCCAACCCATTGCCAGCGTGATTTTGGCGGCGGGCAACAATACCGATAGCTGGCAACAGCCGCTGGATCAGTCGCGATCGCTGCTGGAGGCGGGGCGCGCAGCGGTCCATAACCCTAACCGGGTGGTGGGCTTTTTGGTGACGGCGGGGCAGCCCTGGGCGGTGGCCGCCAGCCGCTATCTCTGGGGCAGTGCCCAACAGGTGGGCCTTACCGTTGCGGGGGTCTTGGCCCCAGACGGGGCAACGGTGCCCGCAGCAGACTTTGCGCCCTTGGCCATTTCCCCCCTGCCGACGTTGGTGGATCAGCAGTGGGCACCGCTACTGGCAGCCCTGCCGGATCTGAGCACCGCGATCGCCGCTGCCCCCAGACCCATCACCGTGGATGAAGCCGCCGGGACAGTGGGGCTGTTTCTGCCCGGTTTTGCCAAAGGGGAAATTAACCTGACCCAATCAGGCCCTGAGGTCACCATCGAAGCTGGGGATCAGCGCCGCAATCTCTTCCTCCCCGGCTCCCTGCGGAATCGGTCCGTGAAGGGGGCAAAATTCCAAGACAATTATCTGGTGTTGTCTTTCTAGGGCGCGGCATCAATTGCAGACTGGTTCATCCCATTTCCCCGAAATGGGATGAACCAGCCAGACCGAAGCCCCCTATGCGTCGGGGCGAACGCGTCAGCCGGGTTCAGTTTTGCTGGCGGGCGGCCTGTTGGCTGCTGTACATGGCCCGCAGCACCAGGGCCGGGTCTACCCAATTCTCGTCGTACTTGAGGCCCCAGTGTAGGTGGGGACCAGTGGTGCGTCCGGTCATCCCCACGCGGCCAATGCGATCGCCCGTGGCCACGGTTTGCCCTTCCCGCAGGCGAATGCCGCCGTCATTGTCCACCAGATAGCGATCGCCCCCCTCCGTGGTGACGTAGCCATGCATGTGGCAATAAATGTGCAGCCAACTGCCCGACTGAATGACCACGGACGTGCCACAGGAACTGTCGTCCGACACCTCCACAATTTGCCCCGCCCACCAGTTGCGGATATAGCTACCAGAGGGGGCCGCTAGATCGAGGCCATAGTGAAAGCGCTGGCTGCCACTGTAGGGATCTTGACGGTAGCCAAAGGGAGAGGTGTAGGCTTGAAAATTTTCAACGGGGAAGGAGGCTTGGTACCACTGCTGCTGTCCCAGGGCCGCCGTCTCGGTACCGTCTGGTTCCACCGCCTCCACCACCGCGCGGGAGAAGACATCCGTGACACCCCAAACGGCGATCGCCCCCCCCACCAGCAGCCCCAGCACCAAAGCGGGAGAGCGCCGACGGCGACCCCTGCGGGTGCCATTTTCTAGGGGACGCAGGGATTGTTGCAGCACCCGTTTGATCATGGTCAGTATGGTGTGGGAAACGACAGCGGGCAGGGCACCCAGCCCTTGGGATATAGCGCTTGGCTGGCCGATGGCCATCCAGGCAAACAACCGATATC